>CAZDKB010000043.1:0-18842 GCA_964505885.1 uncultured Flavobacterium sp. | reverse complement strand
TTTGAAGTTTTTTCTTTTTGTGAATTTTAAAAATTCATCGATTTCAATTTTTATTTTTATTTACGTTTTAAATTTAATTTGAATTTCGTTTTATTTTTGTTTAATTTTTACTTTTTTTTCTTCAATCAAAATTTCTTCAACCGCTGCATTGATCAAAATGGTTCCACCAGATTTCTCGATAATAGGATCAACGGTTTCAACAATTTGAGACGAACCTCCTATGGGGAAACTTCCTCCACTAAAATAATGCCTGGCCACTGTAGCATGCATCACAAAACTACTCTGTTTAGGAGGTAAACCGTAGTCTCCATATTGTCCGCATAGAACTTTTATCAAGAGTTCGTTGTCAGTAATACTCCTTAGGACTTCGTATGTGGTTTTATCAGAAAATTTGTAGAAAGGTTTTTTCATTTTGCTTCCCATTAATTTTCCGATCAATTGGGGAATTGCTTTGGAAGCAAAGAACCCTCTTACAGTTCTTACTGCCTCGAAAACTAAATCTACGTACGCATCAATAGCATCAGACTCTTTTGGGAAATAAGATTTCATTTGATTCTTGAAATTATCTGCACCCTTGACGAGGTCAAAATGTTCATCGCCCACAATAATCTTGTCATATACCTCTCCCATATCGGCCCATTCTAGTTTGCCGTCTGATATATAATCGAATAGCTTTTTCACCGCAGAATTTGGTCTTTGAACTTCACCGATATAATGAATACCTACATCCCATTCAAATCCTTTACGCTTAAAAATGTGGGTAAAACCACCTGCGGTATAATGTTTTTCTAGAACTAGGACTCGTTGACCTTCTTTAGATAATATCGCAGCTGTGGTGAGACTCCCCATTCCTGAACCAATGACAATACTGTCATATTGTTCAAGAAGCTTAGGCTTTTTCTTATAAGATTGGATCATAAAGGTTGATTGATTTTACTAAGATACAATCTTCTAGATAAGGTTAAATGCGACTTCTCTAAAATATTTATGCTTAGTTTTGGTTATACTAACATACTCGTATTGCATGAAAAGATTCATTCTCTTATTTCTGTTTATTTGTTCGATAGCGGTTTTCGGGCAGTCTATTCATAGATCAGCCTGTAATGGAAACCTAAAACGAGTTGATTCTTTGCTGCAAACAGCAGATATTAATGTTCTCGATAAAAATGGAAGAACACCCTTGTTATACGCAACAGGTTGCAGAAGAGACAGTGTTTTTAATTATTTGATATCTAAAGGAGCCGATGTGAATGTTGGAGATAAAAATGGATTGCATCCTATTTTATTCGCGGTTCAATTTGGTAAAGACAACTTTGTAGACGCACTTTTAGACAAGAAAGCAAATTTGAATGTTATAGGCCAAGATGGAAACTCACCATTGCACAAAGCTGTTCTTCAAGGAAATTTTGGAATTACTCAAAAACTAATCATGGCCAATGCCGATCTAAATGGCAAGAATAAAAGAGGAAATACAGTTTTAGAGATCGCCAAGCGAGAACAGTACGATAGTATTGCAAATTTTTTAATCTTCAAGGGGGCTAATAAATCGGTTGTAAAAACCTCGCAGTTAGAGGGAGATTATTTGGGTGAAGAACTGCCTGATCTTACCCCAAAAATGTTTGCACCCAATGTTGTTTCTGTTGAGAATAATGTTCATACTGCTATGTTTCATCCCAATATGAAGGAATTCTATTTTACAAAATCTTTGGTCAAAGAACAAGCAGAAGCCATTATGGTAATGACTAAGAACAATGGAAAATGGACAAAACCCAAACGTTGGGTCATTCTTGAAGATCAATTTGAGTTCGACACTTTTATTACTTCGGATGGAACCAAACTTTTCTTTTGTTCTCAGAAAAAGGTTAGAGAGTCAGATGAAAACAAAAATGCCGATATGTGGGTGATAAAGAGAGAAGGAAATTCTTGGGGCAAAGCAAATCATCTGGGGAATGATCTGAATACCGAAGGTAATGAATGGTTTCCTACGGCTTCCAATAATGGAATGCTGGTGTTTTCTATAAGTAAGGGTAGAAAAAGTGCAATTTATTACTCCAATTGGGTGAATGGAAAATATGAGAAACCTATACCTTTTGACGATAATATCAACAGTGGTGGATACGATTACGATCCGTTGATTGCTCCTGATGAAAGCTATTTGATCTTTGCTTCAGGTAGGGAGGGAGGTTATGGTTCCAATGATCTTTATATATCCTTTAGGAATAATGATGGATCTTGGACTCAGGCAAAAAACATGGGAGAAAAGATCAATTCTAAGACTACAGATTATGCACCTTCCTTAAGTCCCGATGGAAAATACTTTTTCTTTACCAGCAATGTTGAAGGAAGTTCAGATATCTACTGGGTGAGTTCAAAAATCATTGAAGAGTTTAGAGATTAAACATGTTGATCTAACAAGATAGTATTACCATCTGGATCTGTGAATATTGCACTAGCAGGACCAGAAGTTAACTCATCTACTTCCTGGATCATTTGAACTCCATTTTTTTTCAAATGTGCTTGAATATCTCTAATGTCTGTGTAAGAATCTAAATTTTGTGCATTTTCATCCCATCCCGGATTAAAGGTCATGATATTGTTTTCAAACATTCCTTGAAAAAGACCAATATTGGTACTTCCGTTTTTCATAATGAGATAGTTTCTTTCAATATCACCGGCAAAAACAGTGAACCCTAAGGTTTCGTAGAATTCTTTTGAAGCGTGAATATCTTTCACGCTAAGACTGATCGAAAAGTTACCTAATTCCATATCTAAGTATTGTTGATTGTTGTCCTACTAAGATAGAAATTAATTAATTGGAATAAGTTAGCTTGATCTAGTCGAGATAATAATCAGCAAAAACGGCGTGATGATCAGAAACCCATAATCCGTTAGATCTCTTTGTGTCGAGATGATAATATTTTTTAATTGTAAGGTTTTTAGAGAAAATATAGTCGATTCTCTTCGTTGCATTTAGGTCTTTTGCGAAACCCGTAAAAGTTCCTTCAGGACCTTTGAAAACGGAAGTATTTATTTTGCCATCATCCAGTTCTCTAGACAATGTTTGAATGGGTTTTTCTGAAGGGATTGCGTTAAGATCCCCCATAAGGATGAGATTTTTATTCTCTAACCCAAGTTCTTTGATCTTTTGCAAAATCAATTTAGCCGACTCTTGTCTAGTGGTAGTTCCTCTATGATCAAAATGTGTGTTGATCACATGAATTTGTTTTCCTGTTCGCTGGTCTTTAAAATGACCATAAGTAGCTATTCTTGGTAATGCCGCATCCCATCCTGTGGATATGGTATCTGGAGTTTCGGATAACCAAAAAGTTTCTTGTTTGATCAGTTCAAACCTTGTCACTCTGAAGAAAATTGCCGAATACTCACCTTTAGTTTTTCCATCATCTCTTCCAACTCCGATAAATTGATATTCTTTAAGTTGGATGTTTAGAAATTCAACCTGATGATCAAGTCCTTCTTGAATTCCTAAAAAGTCTGGTGAATTATTTAAAATATGTTGAGCTACTTCATCTTTTCTATACTCCCACCAATTTTCTTTGTCGTTCTTATTGTCGTACCTGATATTGAATGACATGGCTTTAACCTGAGGTTTAGAGCAGGCAATCATCATCAGAAGTAAAGAAAAAACGAGAAGTTTTCGCATTAGGATTCAGTAAACAAGGCTTTAAGTTCTGTAGCTTCATTCGGAGTCATCTTTCCTGCCAATACCAAGCTCAATTGCTTTCTTCTCAAGGCACCGGCATAACGTTCTTTTTCTAGATCGGTCTCAGGCGAGATTTGTGGAACTTCCACAGGTTTGCCCGTTTCGTCCACCGCTACAAATGTGTAGATTCCTTCATTTACTTTGGTTTTTGATCCTGATTGTCTGTCTTCGATCCAAACGTCTACATAGATCTCCATTGAAGATTTGAAAGCTCTAGAAACCTTGGCCTCAATAGTAACCACACTACCAACAGGAACTGATTTTTCAAAGGCAACGTGATTCACTGAAGCGGTTACTACAGTTCTTCTAGAATGTCTTCTTGCCGCAATACTGCAAGCTCTATCCATTCTGGCCAATAACTCTCCACCAAATAAATTATCGAGGAAGTTTGTTTCTCCAGGTAATACAAGATCCGTTAAGGTTGTCAGTGATTCTGAAGGTGTCTTTGCTCTCATTTGTAAATTTTTTACAAAGATAGACAACCTCTTAAATTAGAGCTTATGAAAGAGATATGAAATGATAGATTAGTAGAATTTTTTGACTAGCAACCATGCATCTTTAGAATCGGTCTTTCTGATGCTCGATAAACTTCTATACGCATCTTTTTTGTCATGGAAGGATGCGTAAGCTACTTGGGTCAATCCCCATTTGTTTTTTCCTAAAATATAGGCATCATGACCTTTTGCTTTTAGTTGATTTACCTTCTTTTCTGCATTTTCTGCAAATTGAAAAGCACCTGCAACCACATGATATGGTTTTGCAACTTCTTTACCTACGTTCAATTCTATAGTAGGAAGAGGATTATCGATCACAAAAGTTGCTTTTTGGATCTTTTGATTCATCTCCTCTTGTTGTCTTACGTATTCAAGTTGATCTTGTTTGTTTAGGTAACCAGTCATTCCTCCATAACCTAAAAAGGCGATTACAGCAACAGCCGCTGCATACTTCATAAAGTTTGGAACTCCGCTTCCTGTTGAGGCCGCAGGAGCCATTGGAACAACCTTTTCAAGAGGTCTTTCGATTGAAGCGGATTCAAAAGAAGCCAATCCGAAAGAAGACAACAGGTAATTATGAGAATTCTCTGGTTCAAAGATCAAGCGATTCTCATTATTTAATTTCAATGAACCGATTTTTTCTAAGGTCAAAGTGGTAGATTTTAATTGAAGATTCCATGAAGCTACAATGTCTACGATCTTTTTATTGGCTTGCTCAAATGAGATGTTCTCAGCAGAAGCTACATAATTGGTCAATAAACCATCATTATGAGTCAGGTGATGATTAAAACTTACTTGCTTGGAAGGAGGATAAAATGTGTTTGAGTTTTCATCAATTTTCGCACTCAGCTTGTTGGTAACAAAACCTCCAAAGTCAGGCACGATCACGCATTCGTATCTGTATAGTAAATCCTTAATGTAAGTTGCTAATGTCATCAAAACAAATATAGAAATTTTCCAGAGTGAGGTTCAAAAACCAGGAATTAATTATCAACAATAAAATTGTATATTGATAATCAAAGAATTGCACATTGAAAGAAGAAGAAATCTTAGCTGCTCTGCGACTGCAGAGTACTAAATCTGTGGGTGATATTCTAGCTAAAAAGCTAATCGCAACTGCTGGAAGCGCTGCCCAGATCTACAAGGACAAAAAACATCTTGTACATAAAATACATGGAGTAGGGAAACATACCCTTGAACATTTATTCGATAAAAAGTATCTGAGAAATGCACAATTAGAGTTGGAACATATCAACAAAACTGGGGTTAGGTTTCGATACTTCTTGGAGGATACATATCCTAAAAACCTTCAACAGTGTATAGATTCGCCAATTTTACTATTTGAAGATGGTAAAATAGATCTTTCTAACAAAAGAGTCATTTCTATTGTAGGGACCCGTAATATGACTCGATATGGAAAAGAGTTTTGTGAGAGACTCATTGAAGATTTGGTTCCGTATAACCCGATAATTGTAAGTGGATTTGCCTATGGAGTGGATATTTGTGCTCATAAAGCAGCCATGAAAAACGGGTTACAAACCATTGCGGTACTGGCTCATGGCTTTGATCATATCTACCCTAAAGTTCATAAGCGATATATACATGAAGTAAATGAAAATGGTGGATTCTTTACTGAATTCTTTCATAATGAAACTCCTTACAGAGAGAATTTTTTAAAGAGAAATAGGGTAGTAGCTGGTTTATCTCAAGCGACCATTATCATTGAATCGGCAGAAAAAGGAGGTTCACTGGTGACCGCCGATATCGCAAATTCTTATGATCGCGATGTTTTCGCTTTGCCCGGAAAGATCACAGATCCCTTTAGTAAGGGCTGTAATGATCTTATCAGAAATCATAAAGCACATTTATTGCAGTCCACAGAAGATCTAGTGAAGTTACTCAATTGGGATTTGGATGACCATCGAAAATCCAAGACCCAAAAGGTGATTCAAAGACAATTATTTCTCGAGCTTAATACGGAAGAAGAGAAGGTGTACAAATATTTGAATGAAAACGGACAACAACTTTTGGATGAGATTGCCGTACAGACTGATATGCCAGTTTATCAAATGGCAACTTTGCTCTTAAATTTGGAATTAAAGGGCGTCATCCGACCCTTGCCAGGAAAACTTTTTGAGTTGGTGTAAGCTACTGTTTCTTAGATCTAATACTTTCAATCACTACGGTAGATAGAATCAAAGCTCCACCAATAAAAGTGTTTGTATTAGGGATTTCACCTAAGAAAAAGAAGGCCAAAATGATTCCAAAAATAGGTTGTACACTACTAATAATTGTGGCCGCTGATGCAGAGAAGAACTTTAAAGAATGTACCATCAAGCTATGCCCGATCGCTGTGGTAAGTACAGCGAGAATTAATACATAAGGATATTGAGATGAAAAACCAGATAGGTCCATAAAAAACAGAACCGGAAGTAAAATTATAGTAATTACAGTGGTTTGATAGAACATAAGCATACTTCCATGAAAACTGTCTACATGCTGTTTTAAGATGAGAATTCTTAGGGCATAGAAAATGGCTGAAATGAGTCCGAAAATGACCCCTTTAACCATGGAACTTTCAAGATCAAAATCTGGAGTTAATACATAAAGCCCTACCAAAACAACAATTCCAAGTACAATGTGTACAGGGTTTAGTTTGGTCTTAACAAACAGGGGTTCTAATAAAGCCGTGATCACCGGAAAGGTGAATAGTGACAACATTCCTAAGGCTACGTTCGATAGTTTTAAGGCATAGAAATATGTGATCCAATGTCCGGCCATAAATAATGAGGATAATATCAAAGGGATATTTGTCTTTAGCTTAGGTACAGACAGATCAATTTTTCTGATTTTACAAAAGACATACAAGAAGATCATGGCGAAAAAAGATCGAAACCAAATGATGACCTCCGTTGGCATGGCAATGTATTTACCTAGTACACCCGATGTACTGATGAATAAAGTCGCCAATAGGAGCCCAGATAAGTTTTGAATATGTTTTTGCTCAGACAAATTATATCTTCCTTAAGGTTTCAAGGGCCGTTTTCACAGAGTCTATCTTTATAAAAGTGATCAATAGACGTAAACCATTTTTGGTTTGTTTTTCTTTCATGACCACAGTTTTCGGATTTCTTTGAACGTATTTAAGAACTCTGCTAAAAGCTTCGGTTTGGTAAAATTTACTCTGCTGATCAGATACAAAATAACCAATCATTCTTTTCTGTTTCAGAATCACTCTTTCTAATCCGAATTCTTTTGCAAGCCATTTGATTTTTAATGAATCTAAAAGATCTAGAGCTTGTTTTGGGAGCTCTCCAAATCGATCTATAAGTCTTGTTTCATAAGCCTGAATTTCCTCTTCGGATTCTAAGGTTGACAATTCGTTATACAAATTCAGTCGTTCTGTAATTGCATTGATATAATCATCAGGGAATAAGATCTCAAAATCAGTATCGATTTGAACTTCTTTCACAAACTCCTTCGGACCAGAATCTTCTCCAGAATACAATTCCTTGAATTCGTTCTCTTTAAGTTCTTCAATCGCTTCACTCAAGATCTTTTGATAAGTGTCAAATCCGATATCATTAATAAATCCGCTTTGCTCGCCTCCTAAAAGATCTCCAGCACCCCGAATCTCAAGGTCTTTCATAGCTATGTTGATTCCGCTTCCAAGGTCCGAGAATAACTCAAGAGCTTGAATTCTTTTTCGGGCATCATCCGTCATCATATGATAGGGAGGAGTAATAAAGTAGCAAAATGCCTTTTTATTAGATCGTCCAACTCTTCCTCTCATTTGATGCAGATCTGAAAGCCCAAAATTATTCGCGTTGTTGATAAATATGGTATTTGCATTGGTTACATCCAAACCGCTTTCAATAATCGTTGTAGAAACGAGAACATCGAATTCATTATTCATAAAGGAAAGCATTAACTGTTCTAATTTTTTTCCTTCCATTTGCCCATGACCGATTCCGATCTTGGCATTAGGCACCAATCTTTGAAGCATTCCTGCTACCTCTTTGATGTTTTCGATTCTATTGTGGATAAAGAACACTTGTCCACCTCGAGAGATCTCGTAGTTAATACCATCTCGAATAGTTTCCTCGCTAAACCTGATAACTTGCGTATCGATTGGATGTCTGTTTGGTGGTGGTGTATTAATCACAGAAAGATCTCTTGCCGCCATTAAACTAAACTGAAGAGTTCTTGGAATAGGAGTCGCTGTTAAAGTCAATGTATCCACATTTTCCTTTAAAGTTTTTAGTTTGTCTTTAACCGCAACACCAAATTTTTGTTCTTCGTCAATAATCAATAATCCAAGATCTTTGAATTTGATTTTTTGATTGGTCAATTGATGTGTTCCTATCACAATATCTATACTGCCGTCATTCACTCCTTCAATTACCTCGTTTCTTTGTTTGGTAGTTCTGAATCGATTTAGATAATCAACTTTGATTGGGAAATCTTTTAATCGTTTTGAAAAGGTCTTAAAATGCTGAAAAGCGAGAATGGTGGTGGGAACCAAAATGGCGACCTGTTTTCCATTATCTACCGCTTTGAATGCTGCCCTGATGGCAATTTCTGTTTTACCAAAACCAACATCACCACAAACCAATCGATCCATAGGTTGTTCATTTTGCATATCTCGCTTTACATCTTGTGTGGCAGTTAATTGATCTGGAGTATCTTCAAAAAGGAAACTTGCCTCTAGCTCATGTTGCATATGGGTATCTGGACCATAGGCAAAACCTTTTTGCATTTTTCGCTTCGCATATAATTGAATCAAATCATAAGCGATCTCTTTGACTCTTTTCTTTGTTTTTTGCTTGATCTTTTTCCAAGCCGCTGATCCTAATTTGTAGATCTTTGGAGGCTTTCCGTCCTTTCCATTGAATTTGGAGATCTTATGCAGAGAGTGAATACTTACATAAAGAATATCTCTGTCGCCATAAATTAGTTTAATCGCTTCCTGTTTCTTTGGAGTTCCCGAACCTGGGACGCCTTCAACACTTATTTTTTGGAGTCCACCAAACTTTCCAATCCCATGATCAATATGGGTTACATAGTCTCCAACACTCAAATTATTCAACTCTTTTAAGGTGATGGATTGCTTTTTGGCATACCCATTTTTAAGTCGAAATTTATGGTATCTCTCAAAGATCTGATGATCTGTAAAGCAGGCGATTTTTTCATCTACATCAATGAATCCTTTGTGCAGAGGAAATACGATCGTTTCATAATGTACTTCTTCGTCTATATCATCAAAAATGTCACGAAACCTTTTTGCTTGTTGGTCATTCGCACAAAAAATAAAGTTTTTAAAACCTTGATTATGTTGCCGGTTTAGATCTTCAATGAGCAATTCGAACTTCTTATTAAAGGAAGGTTGAGGTTTGGTATTAAAGACAATATTTGTCTTGTATTGTTCTTTTGAAGTAGAGATCTCTGCTAGAGTAAATTCTTGCAGTTGAGTTTTTATAAATTCACCATTACAGAAGAGATCTGAAGGTTGTGAATGCTTTATTTCTTTAGAAAGTTCTGAAAAAGCATCTTCAGCCTTTGAAAAAAGCTTATCAAGGCGGCCTAGTAAAAGATCTGTGTTCTTCGTGAAAACAACAGTTTTTGAAGAGACATATTTCAAGAAACTTTCTCTTTTTTCTTCTAATGTTTTGTTTTCAACATTAGGCATGATACTAACCTTCTTAAGTTTCTCTTTAGAAAGTTGTGTTTCTACATCAAAAGTTCGAATACTGTCTACTTCATCCCCAAAGAATTCAATTCTATAGGGCTCATCATTGGAGAATGAAAAAACGTCTATGATCCCTCCTCGAACAGAAAACTCGCCAGGTTCAGTGACAAAATCAACTCGTTGGAAATGGTATTCAAAAAGAGCTTCATTCACAAAGTCCAAAGAGAGGTTCTCTCCTAAAGAGACCTTTAAGGTGTTTCTTTCTAACTCCCGTTTTGTCACCACCTTTTCAAAAAGAGCATCGGGATAAGTAACAAATATGGCTGGCTTTTTTCGTGAATTGATCCGATTTAAAACTTCAGAACGCAAAAGTACATTGGCGTTGTCGGTTTCTTCTATTTGATAAGGTCTACGATAAGAACCTGGATAGAATAAGACGTTTTTATCTCCCAATAACTGTTCTAAATCATTTAAATAGTAAGCGGCTTCTTCTTTGTCATTGAGAACAATAACAAAGGGTTTTTCTGCTTGTTTAAATACTTCTGAAATGACAAAAGACAACGAAGATCCGACCAAATTCGTAATTTGAAAATGGTTGTTATCTCGTTGAATCTCTTGTAAAACCTGCTTCGATTTGGCAGATTTTTGATATCGATTAACAATCGTCTGCTTGCTCAACTCCTAATAATTTTGGCAAAGGTAATTCCTTCCTAATTAAAATCGTCTAAAAACTTGAAATTATGATATAATACAATAACTTTGGCATTTCCTAGTTATTAGGTATGCCAACTGATTATAAAAGTTGATTGAATGAAAAGAACTCTTTTACTAGCGGCAATCATTTGTTTTTGTGCTTTTGGAAACGCTCAAACTAAGGGGCAGAAATGGACTGTAGGATTAAGTGGTTCATTTGTAAATTTTGGAGATTCTGGAGAAAGTAGTAGAATTGGTGAAAGGTTTAATTTCCAAGTTCCAAAATTAAATGTTACAAGATATCTTTGGAAGGGATTTAGTTTAGATGCTGGAGTGACCATCAGTACAATTGATGAGTTGGGAGGATTCTATCGAAATTCATTTAATTACTTCTCAATCGATTACGGGTTTCGTTATGACTTTAATTTATCGGAAGAAAACCTAGTTCCTTATTTTTATATGGGAGGTAGTATCATTGGTGCACCAAGTACGATCCCAGGGTCCAATGCAACTCCAACCTTCAATGTTGGATTTGGAGGTACTTATTGGGTTACCCATCACTGGGGATTAAATGTTCAAGGAACTTATAAATATTCTCAGCCAGATTATGAAAGTATGCGCAGCCACTCGCAAGTTTCTGTAGGATTGGTTTATAGTTTAAGCCCGAGAGTATTGGTCTATCGTTTATGGGATGGACGACGTAGATAGATTTTTCTATTTAGAGATTCTTCTTAGCTTTTTAGGAGATAGATAATAAAAATACCGTTTTTTTACTTTAAATTTTTCGTCTAAGATCAATGTGGCTGGTAAGCTAAAAGGATATCCCTTTCTTGAAGCCAACATCAACGGAATCTGATGAATTGGGTTTCTGTATTTTCCAACTTGTTCGTTAAAGTATCTCTTACCGTCAAAAACAATGGTGTCTCTAGATTCTGAATCCATTTTTACAGCATAGAAGTTCTTATTCAACTGATTAATTACTTTTTCATCTTGAAAACCTGTTTTGTCCATTTTCTTGCAAAATGAACACCAGTCTGCATAGAAGGTGATAAAGACCTTCTTAGGTTTTACATTTAAAGAATCTTCCAATTGCTCAAATGAGATCCATTGAATCTCCTTTTTTTGAGCTTCCATAGAAACAGAAATAAGTATTCCAAAAAGGAGAGATAAAAAAATCTTTTTTCTAGTTTTCATCTAACATCAATGTAGTTTTCCAAATTTTAATCCGATAAAAAATGTTCTAGGAGCAATAGGTCCGTACACGTAATCAGAATCTCGAGTAGCACCTGTATCGAAATCTTCTTGAAAGTTATCAAATAGATTTTTAACTCCTACCGATAGGGTGGTCATAAAATTCTCACTAAAATCTATATGAGATTCTAGCTTGAGATTTAAATCTAAAAATGAATCTACTTCATTCAATTGTAAGAATCCGGTGTCACTTATTACTAACGGAACAATCATACTTCCAGTATAGGTTCCTGTCATGTCTAATTGAAAAGCTTCATTTGGAATCCATGAGGCATTGAAATATCCATAAAAATTTGGGTTTCTCATGAATTCATCAACTATGATATCAGATTCGCCAGGAGTACCGTCAGTTTCAAATAGGATTTGAGGCTCATCATACTCTGCTCTTTGGAGGGTTCCACCAATTTGAAATTGCCAATTCGGATTTGGAGATAGTCCAAACTCGAAGTTGCTTCCATAAACGCTCGCTCCTGAACCGTTTCTCACTTCCTCTAAAATTGACCCATTCGGAAGGGCTGCTCCAGTGCTAACCAAAGTAAAGGGATCTTGTAAATTGGTGTAAAATCCTTCCAGTAAAAAATCTAGTTGAAGAAGATTGATGTTCTTGGAATAATTAAATGAACCTGTGAATGCATCAGAGTATTCTGTTTTCAAATTATCGGATAGAATCACAAATTGAGCTTCACCTCCCACACTAGATATATGTAAGTCTTCATTAAATGCTTGTGAGGCTCGGAATCCTCTAGCATAACCTCCTCTGAACTTTAGAGCATCCGTGAATTTATAAGATACGGTAAGTCTTGGTGAAAATGCTGTTTGATTTACATCAACTTCTCTGTTGATTCCGCCAATATTGTAATCACCATTCACATTTACATTGTCTAACCTTGCACCGATCAAGGCAGTGAACTTCTCTGATGGTTTCCATTCATATTGGCCATAAGCGCCCACAGAATTTACTGCCTGATCTATCAATCGATTATAACCTGCAATTTCATCTCTTGTATTTGTATGATTGAACTCGGTTCCAACGGTTAGAACATCTCTATTGTTGATCTTCTTGGTATATTGTAATCCGTTCACCCAAGCCAGATCTTTGGTTTTTCCAAATGCATTATTGGCTAGAATACTATCTTGTTCGGTCCTTCCACCTCCTAGTCCGCCATAATAGCTATCTCGATTGGTGTGAGATACCGATGTGTATATTTGAAATTTACCCGAATCATCCTTAGAGTAAACCTCATAATCTGCGCCACCGATAAAGGTATCATGATCTAATTCTTCAGTGATATCTGTGAATTGAGGCGCAAGTTCTAATCGATCACCTCCTCTTCTGTATTCTTGGATTGAATTTAGGTTGACAGATATTCGGCTTTTTTCAGTCGGTTTTAAAAATGCCTTAGCTCCTACGGTGGTGTTTCTTAGTTTTACCAATTCTGTAAAGCCATCTCCGTTGGCATCAAAAGCATCTCGGTTTCTGTAGGTCCCGAAAAGTGAAATACCGCTATTAAGATCGTCAGAAACTACAGAGGTGTTAAATGTCATATTCCTGTCTACTGCATCTCCTCCAATAATGGATAGATTACTTCCAATCTCCCAGGTATTCAGTATAGGGTCTTTTGTTATGACATTAACCGTACCTGCAATTGCACTAGATCCATAAAGGGCAGAGCCTCCGCTTCTCACTACTTCAATTCTTTCTATGATATGTGTTGGTATCTGTTCCAGTCCATAAACTCCTATTAACGAAGTAAAAATAGGTCTACTATTCAATAAGACTTGAGTATATCCTCCTCCAAGCCCGTTCAGTCTTACTTGGGTAAAACCACAATTCTGACAATTGGCTTCTACTCTAACGCCTGGTGCAAAATTTAATCCGTCTGCCATAGTTAGAGATTGAGTAGCTGTTAGTAGCCTTGGTTTTAAAGTAGAGACTACAACTGGAGCCTCACGTCTTTCAACTCGGTTTCTAGTGGCACTAATGACAACCTCATCTAGCCCTAATAGATCCTCAAAAAGCTGGAAATCAAGTTTCAGTTTTTCACCCTTTTGTATAGAAATGGATTTTGAAATCTTTCGAAATCCCTGAGCGCTTACTTCAATGATGGAAGTACCCGTTGGAACTTCAAGTCTGTAAACACCATTTTCATCTGCACTGGTTCCCGTTGTGCTATTTTTAATGTATACAAAAGCATAAGCAACCCCTTGATCACCTGATTTTACCTCACCGCTGATCATAGCTTTTTCCTGGGTGGTTGCTGAAAAACTTATCAGAATTACGATGGACAACAAGAAGTATTTGATCTTCATCTCCTTTCAAAAATTTTGACAAAAATAAATAAACTTTTAGACTTGTCTAAAAATATTTTTACATAAATAAAAAGAGAGTATATTTGCAGAGTAATACGATACTATGTTTACCCGTTCCGAAGAGAATTATTTAAAAGCGATATTTCATCTAGAAATGGATTCCGAGAAAGGGATCAGTACAAATGCTATTGCAAGTAAGCTGGATACGAAAGCCTCATCTGTAACGGATATGATAAAGAAGCTGGCTGATAAGGAACTCTTGGTATATAAAAAATATCAGGGTGTTTCTTTAACTGAAAAGGGAAAGAAAATAGCTGCAGGTGTTATCAGGAAGCATAGATTGTGGGAGGTATTCTTGGTGGATAAGTTAGATTTTTCTTGGGATGAAGTTCATGATGTTGCAGAACAGTTAGAGCATATTCAATCTTCAAAATTGATTGATCAACTAGACGCCTTTTTAGGGAATCCAAAAACAGATCCTCATGGAGATCCAATCCCTGATGAAAACGGAAACTTTCAGAATATAGAGAAAAGATTATTGTCCTCTTTGAACGAAGGTGAGTTTGGAATCTGTGTTGGGGTTGATGATTCCTCATCTGATTTTTTGAAGTACCTAGACAAAAATAACATTTCACTAGGAGAAAGAATAGATGTGATCTCTATTGAACCATTTGATGGATCGCTTACCATTAAAGTGGGTGAAAAAGAGTTGTCTATTTCCCATAAAATCTCAACTAATATTTACATTCAATCATGAGTACATTTGATCAATTAGTTCAGTTTGGTAGAGAACATCCAATTCAAGCAGCTTTATATGCTTCTTTATTCACATGGGGTTTGACGGCAGCCGGAGCCGCACTTGTTTTCTTTTTCAAGAAGATGAATCGAGCTGTATTAGATGGAATGCTTGGTTTTACGGGTGGTGTTATGGTAGCTGCTAGTTTTTGGAGCTTATTATCACCAGCCATTGAAAACAGTCCGGGTGAAGGATTTGCCAAAGTAATTCCTTCAGCTGTTGGATTTGCTTTAGGAGCGCTTGCTCTGTTTGGCATGGATAAATGGTTACCTCACTTACATATTAACTTCAAAGAGAATGAGGCAGAAGGAGTAAAAACTAATTGGCATAAAACTACCTTACTTGTTTTGGCCATTACGTTGCACAACATACCCGAGGGTCTGGCAGTTGGAGTTTTATTCGGTGCAGCCTCGACCATGGTTGGAGTAGAACAAACCGAACTCATCATCGCGGCTATTTCCTTGGCAATAGGAATCGGTATTCAGAACTTCCCTGAAGGATTTGCTGTGGCGATGCCATTAAGAAGACAGGGTGTTAGTCGATGGAAAAGTTTTTGGTACGGTCAACTTTCGGCAATTGTAGAACCTATTGCAGCTGTTTTAGGAGCCTTGGCGGTTTCATTTTTCACTCCAATTTTACCTTATGCTTTAGCTTTTGCAGCAGGTGCCATGATCTTTGTGGTTGTAGAAGAGGTGATTCCCGAAACTCAAAGAGATAAATACACGGATATAGCGACTTTAGGATTTATCGGTGGATTTATTGTGATGATGTCATTAGATGTTGGTTTAGGGTAGTTCCAAAGTTTTAAAGTGGGAAAGTTTCAAAGTTTCAAAGATGCAAAGTTATATTGATTAACTTCTCCTTCTTCGCGTAAAGCTTCGAAGGATAGATTTAATAATTAACATCAGACTTCCAACATCCATCATCCGACTTCTGGCATCCAACAATCTATTTTGTATTTTGCAATAAAATTAGTTTTTGCAAGAAGCATCCACTTTTCAGGTTTATAATGCATCCGCAGGTAGTGGTAAAACCTTCACTTTGGTTAAGGAGTATTTAAAAATTCTTCTTTCCAGTGATGATATTTTTACCTTTCAAAAGGTTTTGGCCATCACCTTTACAAATAAGGCGGCGGCCGAGATGAAAGATAGGGTTCTCAAGAATTTAAGAGCTTTCTCCGAGGGAGAGCATAACACGCTTTCCGACCTGATATTAGAAGAAGCCTTTATAGATAAAGAGACACTTAGTTCAAGAAGTGGAAAAGTCCTTAACGCGATTCTTCAAAATTATTCTGCTTTTTACATTACTACCATTGATAGCTTCACCTATAAAATAGTTAAGAGCTTTGCATTTGATCTTGGATTGACACAGAACTTTGATGTAGAAATGGATGCTCAAGAACTTTTAAGTGAAGCTGTAGAAGTTCTTATTTCTAAGATTGGCTCTGACAAGGATCTCACTGAGGTTTTGATCGATTATTCATTGGAAAAAACAGAAGATGATAAGTCTTGGAATATCGCAAACGATCTCACGAAGTTCTCGAAAATATTGCTAAACGAAAATGATGCTAAGTATTTTAAAGAGCTAGCAAATAAGAGTTTGTCCGACTTTAAAGAATTGAAGAAGAAACTCATTAATTCTCGAAATGAGATTGAAAGAAAAATGACAGATATAGGAGTGAAAGGAATAGCGTCAATAAACGGTCTAGGAATCGATCATAAAGACTTTTATTATTCCATGCTACCTAAGCACTTTTTAAGTCTTGCTAATTCACCTTCTGAAACAAAATTCTTTGAAGAAAATAAGCTCAAGTTAAATATTGAAAAGGGAAATTTCTATTCAAAGTCAAAATCTCAGAATATAAAAGACGCTATTGATTCAATTCTTCCCGAGTTACTTGCTTATTATGAGGAGTCTGAAGCTCTTTATAAAAAGTTACGCTTAGCTAATTTGGCTCTAAGGTCTATTGTACCGCTAACCGTTTTAAACAATATAAATCAAGAACTTTCTTTAATCAAAGAAGATAATAACATTCGATTAAACAGTGAATTCAATCAGCTCATCTCAGAGAATATTCAAGATCAACCAGCTCCTTTTATTTATGAAAGAATTGGTCAAAAGTTCATGCATTACTTTATTGATGAGATGCAAGACACTTCGGTCCTTCAATGGAGTAATTTGATACCACTTATCGATAACTCCCTGTCACAGACAAAGACAAGTTTGTTATTGGTAGGAGATGGTAAGCAAGCCATTTATCGTTGGAGAGGAGGGAAGGCAGAACAATTTATTGAATTAGGAGATAAAGATCCATTTCTGAATAACCCTTTTAACACAGAAAAGGAAGCAAAAGAGCTTGACACCAATTATAGAAGTTTCAGTGAGATCATTAACTTTAATAACTCCCTGTTTCAATATGTGTCAAACTCGATCCAAAATCGAACTTATAAAGAATTATTTGCTGAAAGATCATTTCAAAAGATAACCGCTAAGAATGGAGGTTATGTTTCTCTTTCATTTCTTGAAGAAGTTGAAGAGAAATCTGAAAAGGAGTTGCGTTATGCAAAGAAGGTTCTGGAAAAAATTATTGACTTAGATCAAGAATGGGATCGCGGAGATATTTGTGTTTTGGTTAGGAGAAAGAAAGAGGGTGTAACTATAGCAAATTATTTATCGGAACATGGTGTAGAAATTGTTTCTTCAGAAACCTTACTGCTCAGGAATAGTGAGAAAGTTAGTTTTATCATTAACTTTTTGAAGTATGCTTTGTTCTCCAACGACAAGCAAAGTCTATTTAAATTATTAGGTTTTGTACATAAGTATCTCCACATTCAAGAAACCGAACATCAGTTTTACAAAGCTCATATTGAGTTATCCATACGAGAACTGTTCGAGTCTCTTAAGAGATATGCCATTGACTTTGATCTTATCAATTATCATCAACTTCCCTTATATGAAAAGGTAGAACAGATAATTCGATCGTTTCAATTACTGTCTCAACCTGATGCTTATGTTCAATTCTTTTTAGATGAGGTTTTGAATCAGCAAAGAAAAGAAGCAAGTGTTCAGGATATATTGGATTTTTGGGAATTAAAGCAAGATTCATTAAGCGTTGTCAGTTCGGAGAATAGAGATGCGGTTAAGATCATGACAATTCATAAATCTAAAGGATTGGAGTTTCCGATAGTTATTTTTCCATGTGAACTTGATATCTACAGAGAACAAGAATCTAAGGTCTGGTTGAGTGCTATTCATGATTTTCCAAAAGTATTAATTGGTTTGAATAAAGAAGTATCTCAACTCAGTATAGAAGGAGAAGAGGTTTATCAAAGAAGACGTGAAGAACTTGAGCTGGATAATTTCAATCTATTATACGTTGCTTTAACAAGACCCGTTGAGCAGCTTTACATAATTACGGATAAGAAAATGAAAAGTAATGGAGAAGAGAATGCAAATTACTACTCGGGAGTTCTTATTTCTTATTTAAAGAATAATAATTTGTGGCAAGAAGACCTGATTGAGTATGATTTTGGTAACGTCAAAAGAGTGTCTCATATTGAAGAAAAGGTAGAGTCTTCACAATCTCTTTCTCAATTCTTAAGTATTTCATGGCAAGATCACAACATCAACATGTTGGCTAGTTCATCCAAATTGTGGGGAACATCTAGAGGAGAGGCGATTAATTATGGCGATCTAATACATGAAATGATGTCTCATATTTATACCAAAGACGATGTAAGTTCCACGATAGATATCTATGTTCAAAGAGGTGATCTTGATGCGAGATTAGAAAATAAAATCGAAGAGCTTATTCGTTTGGTAATTAATCATGAAAAATTAAGACCTTATTTTTCTGATACCTATACTATATACAATGAAAGAGAGATC
>CAZDKB010000042.1:0-18863 GCA_964505885.1 uncultured Flavobacterium sp. | reverse complement strand
CTCCTGTTTTTAGAATCCCTTTGTATTGAGTCTTGAAGAACTTTCTATCACCATAACCTGATTTTAAAGCATAAAATTCTAAATGGTACTCTAGATCAAAACATGATTTATTGACCATTTTTATCAAAACAGAATTCTTTTTAAACTTGGTGTAGAAGGTCACCTTCGGGTCTCCAAATTCATTTCCCATTACCTCTGCAGAAAACCAGTATCGAAATTTATCTTGACCAATAGAATCCATTGACAGAAGTAATAATAAGAGTATCACTAGTAAGAACTTTTTATTCATAAAGCGTTGGTTTTGATCTCTCTAAGTAAGTAAAAAAATATGAGCAAAAAAAAAGTTGCTCCATTTGGAGCAACTTCTAAGTTTTATTTATTCCTTTTATTAAAGGTGAATCACTTCATCATATGCATCAGCAACGGCCTCCATTACCGCTTCACTCATGGTTGGGTGAGGGTGAATGGTTTTCAATACTTCATGACCAGTAGTTTCTAATTTTCTACCTAATACCGCCTCAGCGATCATATCTGTTACTCCAGCTCCAATCATATGACATCCTAACCATTCTCCATATTTAGCATCAAAGATCACTTTGATAAATCCATCTGGAGTTCCAGCAGCTTTAGCCTTTCCTGAGGCAGAGAAAGGGAATTTCCCAACCTTTAATTCATATCCAGCTTCTTTTGCTTGGTCTTCTGTCATACCCACAGAGGCAATTTCAGGACTAGAATAGGTACAACCAGGAATATTTCCGTAGTCTATAGCTTCAGTATGTAATCCTGCGATCTTCTCAACACAAGTAATTCCCTCTGCCGAAGCAACGTGCGCCAAAGCGGGTCCAGGAGTTACATCACCAATCGCATAATAACCTGGAATATTTGTTTGATAATAATCATTTACCAAGATCTTATCTCTATCGGTGATGATTCCTACATCTTCTAATCCGATATTCTCGATATTTGTTTTGATTCCCACTGCAGATAAAACAACATCGGCCTCAATTACTTCTTCTCCTTTTTTGGTCTTAACCGTTGCTTTTACTTTCTTTCCTGACGTATCAACGGACTCCACAGCGGAGTTTGTCATTACTTTGATTCCTGCTTTCTTGAAAGAACGCTCAAATTGCTTAGAGATCTCTTTATCTTCAACAGGTACTAAAGTGGGTTGGAATTCAACAATAGTTACATTTGTTCCCATTGCATTGTAGAAAGAAGCAAATTCAACTCCAATGGCTCCAGATCCTACAACGATCATAGATTCTGGTTGCTTTGGTAAAACCATGGCTTGTCTGTATCCGATAACCTTTTCACCATCTTGTGGTAAGTTTGGTAATACTCTAGAGCGAGCTCCAGTTGCGATGATAATATGATCTGCACTGTATTCTGTAACCTTACCATCGGCATCGGTAACATCCACTTTCTTTCCTGGTTTGATCTTTCCAAAACCTTCGATTACGTCAATCTTGTTCTTTTTCATTAAGAATTGAACACCTTTGCTCATTCCTTCAGCAACGCCACGACTTCTTTTTACAACAGCCTCAAAATCTTTGTCGATAGATTCAGCTTTTAAACCATACTCATCCACATGTTTTAAGTATTCATAAACCTGAGCACTTTTTAATAAGGCTTTTGTTGGAATACATCCCCAGTTTAAGCAAACACCACCTAAACTTTCCTTTTCTACTACTGCGGTTTTAAAACCTAATTGAGAAGCTCTAATAGCGGTTACATAACCACCAGGTCCACTACCAATTACAAGTACGTCGTATTTCATGTTTTTTTGTTTTAAAGTTGAATGTTTGAAACTTTGAAAGAAATATTCATTCTCAAATTTTCAAATTGATTCATTTTTTCCATTAATTATTACATTCTGTCTGGAACCTGAATTCCTAAAAGACTGAACGCCGATTTTATCACTTCAGCGACTTTGTGAGCCAACTGAACTCTAAATGTTTTCTTGTTTTCGTTTTCCTCACCTAAGATAGAGACATTTTGGTAAAAAGAATTGAATTCTTTTACAAGATCATAAGTGTAATTCGCCACAAGAGCAGGAGAGTAATTCTTGGCTGCCTGCTGAATTACCTCTGGATAATTCTCTAATTGTTTGATGAGTTCTTTTTCTTTTTCGTGCAATTCTATGTTTGAGATCACTCCTGAATAGTCAAAATTTGCTTTACGCAAGATCGATTGAATTCTAGCATGTGTATACTGAACAAAAGGTCCTGTATTCCCTTGGAAATCTACAGAAGCCTGTGGATCAAATAAAATTCTTCTCTTCGGATCTACTTTTAAGATGAAGTATTTCAAAGCTCCTAAACCAATTGTTTTGTAAAGCTCTTCTTTTTCTTGGTCTGAATAACCATCTAACTTTCCAAGTTCTTCAGATATTTCTTTGGCTGTACTTGCCATTTCTATCATTAGATCATCCGCATCTACCACAGTTCCTTCTCTAGATTTCATTTTCCCTGAAGGAAGATCTACCATTCCATAACTTAAATGATATAACTGCTCTGCCCAAGAGAAACCCAATTTCTTTAAGATCAAGAATAATACTTTGAAGTGATAATCTTGCTCGTTACCCACCGTATATACCATTCCGTTGATGTCAGAATAATCGGTTACACGCTGTATAGCGGTTCCGATATCCTGAGTCATATAAACAGCCGTTCCATCTGAACGTAACACTAGTTTTTCATCCAGACCTTCATCTGTAAGATCACACCAAACAGATCCGTCCTCTTTTTTGTAGAAAACTCCACTTTTGAGTCCGTCTTCAATATTGTCTTTACCTAAAAGATAGGTGTCACTTTCGTAGTATAATTTGTCGAAATCAACGCCAAGGTTTTTGTATGTGATCTCAAAACCATCATATACCCATCCGTTCATCATTTTCCAAAGAGCTACGGTCTCAGGATCTCCAGATTCCCATTTGCGTAGCATAGTTTGAGCTTCAATCAATGATGGAGCTTCTTTTTTGGCATCCTCTTCTGATTTTCCAGAAGCCACCAACTCAGCTATTTCTTTCTTGCATTCTTGGTCGAATTTCACATAATAGTTTCCAACCAACTTATCTCCTTTCAGATCCGTTGATTCTGGAGTTTCTCCATTTCCATATTTCTTCCAAGCCAACATCGACTTACAAATATGAATCCCACGATCGTTAATGATTTGGGTCTTGTACACCTTTTTACCAGCAGCTTTTAAAATCTCTGCTACAGAATATCCCAATAGGTTATTTCTGATATGTCCCAAGTGAAGAGGTTTGTTGGTGTTGGGAGAAGAATATTCGACCATTACAGCATCAGAAGATTCAGAAGCAAATCCGTAAGAAGGATTTGAGTTGATCTCATAGAAGAAATTCAGATAGAAAACATCAGATATTACTAGATTCAAGAAACCTTTAACTACATTGAATTTTTCAATTTCTTCAACATTGTCAACTAAGTAATTACCTAGCGATTCAGCGATCTGGGCAGGATTCCCTTTTTTGTATCTCAACATAGGGAAAACCACAACAGTGATATCTCCTTCAAAATCTTTACGTGTAGCCTGAAATTCTACCGAGGGTAGTTCAGTATCAAATAAGTGAGAAAATCCCTCTTTTACTTTAGCTTCTAGAAGTGCCTGAATATTCATTTATTCTGCAAAATTGAAGTGCAAATTTAATTATTTTATTTGTTTTCATGTAGTGAAATTAGCTTACATTTAAACTATGGAAAAGCGATTGGAGGAATTGCCAAAACTGGCTAAAGATGCATTAGAGGAAAACAAGCGATATTTCAAGAAACTGAAAAAGCGTCCGCCCAAGAATTTAGACCTTGTAATGCAAGAGTTACATGATGAAGAATTCTCTAAAACCGATTGTTTGACTTGCGGAAATTGCTGCAAAACAACCAGCCCAATTTTTACCGAAAAGGATATACTTAGAATTGCCAAGCATTTTAAAATGAAAGCTCATGCTTTTACCGATAAATATTTGATGAGAGATTCTGATGATTTTATGGTATTGAAATCGGCTCCTTGTCCGTTTTTAGATCTTAATGATAACTCTTGTTATATCTACGATGTTAGACCTAAAGCATGCTCAGAGTATCCGCATACAAATCGCAGAAAGTTTATTCAAATTACAGATTTGACGATCAGAAATACAGAGATATGTCCTGCCACATATAACATCGTTCAAGAGTTGAAAAAACGCATGCCGATGTAATGGGTTTTTTCCCTATTTTAGGGAAAATTTTTTCGCATTGGAAACCATCATCAACTACTTTGAAACCATCCCATCTTCCCATAGAAGTATTCTATTGGTTGGAGGAATTACCTTTTTTTGGCTCTTAGAAGGAATATTGCCTTTATATAAGTTTACTTATCATAAGTGGAAACACGCCATCCCCAATTTATTTTTCACGATGACCACAGTGATCATCAACTTTGCCTTGGCCTTCTTGCTGATCTTTACGGCTGATTGGGTTCAGGCCAATGAGTTTGGAATGATCAACTGGTTGCCAGAAATGCCATTGTGGTTGTATGTATTAAGTGGAGTGCTATTTCTCGATTTCTTCGGTGCTTATTTGGCTCATTGGGTAGAACATAAAGTAAAACCATTATGGATGGTGCATTTGGTGCATCATACAGATCATAAAGTAGACACAACTACTGCAAACAGACATCATCCTTTAGAGAGTATGATCCGCTTTACTTTTACTTTGTTTGGTGTTCTTGTGGTAGGAACTCCTATTTATATTGTCATGATTTATCAGTCTATGTCTTTGGTATTCACACAGTTCACTCATGCTAATATTAAAATGCCAAAGTTGGTAGATAAAGTATTAAGCTATGTGATCGTATCACCTGATATGCATAAAGTTCATCATCATAACTTATTGCCTTATACCGATTCTAATTACGGAAACATCTTCTCGATTTGGGATAGAATCTTAGGAACTTATATGTATTTGGATAGAGATAAGATTGTTTATGGTGTAGATACTTTTCCTGATGAAAAGGTGAATTCTAATTTGTGGGAGTTGTTAAAGCAGCCGTTTCAGAAATATAGAAAGCCCACTAATATTGAGGAGGTCAAATCTTAATTGTAGATTAAATATTTCGCTCTTACTTTTTTAAACTCATCAATTCCCTCTTTCCAGGTTCTTTTGATGTCTTCTTCAGATACTTTTCCTTCTAATTGAAACTGAAGGGTGGTAGTGCCCGCTAGTTTGGTAAAAAATGCATTAAAGAAATTCTTCGTTGTATTCTGCTGACTGGCTTTGATTATATAAGACAGATCTAGTTCGTTCAAATATTCTTTCTCTCTAAGGTCTTCTCCGTAACAGATCATATAGGCATGCTTTGGGTATTTAGCACCTTCGTTGGGAGCTGGAGTATAAGAAAACGGGTTCTTATCACTTAGAAAAGGAGAACCATAGACTTGAAATTGCATTTCAGTTCCTCTACCTGCGTTTACGTTGGTTCCCTCAAAGAAGCATAAACTTGGGTATAAGTTAATCGCTTTGTCATTAGGTAAATTAGGAGAGGGCTTGATGGGTAAACTATATCTAGATTTATGGCTGTAATTTTTTAATGGAATTACAGTTAGGTTTGCTTTGACATCATTGTCCAGCCACTTTTCACCGTTGATCATTTTTCCATACTCACCAATGGTCATCCCATAAACCACAGGAACGGGATGCATTCCAACAAAACTCTTATGTTTTATGTCCAATACCGGACCGTCTATATAATGTCCGTTTGGATTAGGTCTATCCAAAACAATCACTGGAATTCTAGATTCAGCTGCCGCCTCCATTACATAATGCAGTGTTGAGATATAGGTGTAGAAACGAGCTCCTACGTCTTGAATGTCAAAAACAATGACATCAATTCCTTTTAACTGTTCTTTACTTGGTTTTTTATTCTTGCCGTATAGAGAAATGATGGGAAGATTCGTTTTTGTATCAACTCCGTCTTTCACAATCTCTCCAGCATCTGCCTTTCCACGGAAACCATGTTCGGGTGCAAAAACTTTTTTTACATTGACTTTCAGAGACAACAAACTATCTACCAAATGCGTAAACTCACCCTTCACCATTCCACCATCAGCTTTAGCCTTTTTTATAACCGAAGTCTGATTTGCAACTACTGCAACTTTCTTTCCTTTTAAGCGTTTTAGATATAAGTTTGTTTGGTCGGCGGCGGTTAAAATAGGCTTATCTTTTGCCGACTGAGCGCAAGAACTTAACTGAAAAACTAAGAATACTGCAAAGAATAAATACGTACTTTTACGTGCAGTCAAAACCATAAAAAAATTGAATTACGAATTATTTGTTGCTAAACGAATTATTGCTGGTAAAGAGTATAAAAGTAGTATTTCGTCACCAATTATAAAAATTGCGATTACAGCCATTGCATTGGGCTTGATCATCATGATGATCTCTGTTGCTACTGGTGCGGGTCTTCAGCAAAAAATTCGTGATAAAATGTCGGGTTTTAAAGGTCATATTCAGATTACTAATTACGACAATAATAACTCAGATGTCTCTATAATTCCAGTAAGTACTCAACAACCTTTTTATCCTAAATTCCGAGGGGTAGATGGAATCAAGAATATACAGGTTTTTGCGAATAAGACAGGACTGATAAGGACCGAAACGGATTTTGAAGGAATCGTGTTTAAAGGGGTTTCTTCCGACTATGATTGGACCTTTTTTCAAGAATATTTATTGGAGGGAAGAGTCCCAGATTTTAATCAAAAAAGAACTCGTGATGTTTTATTGTCTAAAACATTGGTAAATCGGTTGAAATTAAATTTGAAGGATACCATCAGAGTTTCTTTTTTTAAGACCGACGTTAAAAAACCACCAAGCACGTACAAATTAGTTGGAGAGTTTGATAAGAATATGATCCTTGGTGATATTCGAGAAGTCCAACGACTGAACAAATGGAATGATGATCAAGTTGGAGGATTCGAAATATTAATTGATGATTTTGATGAATTGGAAGAAAAAGGAAATCGAGTATATGAGAATATTGACTCAAATCTTGATGCCACAACTATCATTGCTAATTATCCGGCAATCTTTGATTGGATTGAACTGTTTGATAATAATATTTGGTTTATTATAGCCATTATGATCTTGGTGGCGGGGATTAATATGATTACCGCTTTGCTGGTTTTGATCTTGGAAAGAATACCAATGATCGGAATTTTAAAAGCCTTGGGAAGCTCTAATTGGAGCATCAGAAAAGTATTCCTATACAATGCAACATACTTGATCTTAAAAGGAATGTTCTGGGGGAATCTCATCGGTCTTTCACTACTGTTGTTGCAATCTTATTTTGGCTTTATCACTTTAGATCCAGAGAATTATTATGTTTCTGTGGTACCCGTTCACATAGATGTGCTATCACTGATACTTCTAAATCTTGGTACTCTTATTCTTTGTTTTGCCATGTTGATCATTCCTTCTGTAATCATTACGAAGATCCAACCTTCAAAGTCAATTAAGTTTGCTTAGGAGAGTTTCAAAGCCTGCCTCCGGCAGGCGGGGTTCAAAGATGCAAAGAGGCAAAGTTTCATAGTTGCTGAGATGTAATTAACTTTCTACTTTCCCTGCCTGCGGCAGGCAGGTACTTTCTACTTTCACCCTGTATCCCATGTTGTTACATTAGTACATTGTTAAATTGACCTGTGGACTCATTGCCACATCATCAAATATTCGTTCCTTTGCAGAACAATTTTGAAACCTATGCAATACGCTGAAAATATCTTAGAAACCATCGGAAATACACCCTTGGTAAAGTTGAATTCTGTGACTTCTGAAATCGATGCTTTGGTGCTAGCTAAAGTGGAAAGTTTTAATCCTGGAAATTCTGTAAAAGATAGAATGGCCCTTAAGATGGTTGAGGATGCAGAAGCCGACGGAAGATTGCAACCGGGAGGTACTATTGTTGAAGGAACATCTGGTAATACCGGAATGGGATTGGCATTAGCTGCGATTGTAAAAGGTTACAAATGTATTTTCGTGACAACAGATAAGCAATCAAAAGAAAAAGTTGATATTCTTCGTGCTGTTGGAGCAGAAGTGATTGTTTGTCCTACGAACGTTGAGCCAGATGACGAACGCTCTTATTACTCAGTTTCTAAAAGATTAGGAGATGAGATTCCTAATTCGTGGTATGTGAACCAATATGACAACCCGTCCAATGCGGTTGCTCATTATGAACAAACAGGACCAGAGATCTGGGAACAAACTGAAGGTAAGATCACTCATTTTGTAGTTGGAGTAGGTACAGGAGGTACGATTTCTGGAACTGCCAAGTTCTTAAAAGAGAAGAATCCAAATATTAAGATTTGGGGAATAGATACCTATGGATCTGTTTTCAAAAAATATCATGAAACAGGAGTATTTGATGAGAACGAAATCTATCCATACATCACTGAAGGAATTGGTGAAGATATTCTTCCAGAGAATGTGGATTTTAGTGTGATCGACGGATTTACAAAGGTTACAGATAAAGATGCAGCCGTTTACACGAGAAAGATTGCCAAAGAAGAAGGAATCTTTACTGGAAATTCAGCTGGTGCGGCGATCAAAGGACTTCTTCAATTAAAAGATCAGTTTTCTAAAGATGATGTTGTAGTAGTGCTTTTCCATGATCACGGTAGTAGATACGTAGGAAAAATGTTCAATGACGATTGGATGAGAGATCGTGGGTTCTTGGATGAAGAAATTACAACGGCAGCTGATCTTGTAAAAGATCATGCTGATAAACCATTACTGACGGTGAGAACAGAAGAACTTGTTTCTCATGCCATTGAAAGAATGAGAGACTATAAGATTTCTCAAATTCCTGTAGAAGATATTGATGGGTTTGTGGGTTCTGTTGATGAAGCTGCGCTTTTAAGAAATTACATAACTGACAAGAATATTGCCGAAAAGCCAATCAAAGATGTGATGGGACCTGCCTATCCAATTGTTTCTTCAAAGACTTCTATTGATAAAGTCTCTAAGTTGATTACAAAAGACAATCAAGCTGTTTTGGTAGATCTTGGGGAAGGAAAACACCATATCATTACAAAATATGATATTATCAGCGCTATTTAATTACTAATTAGTAATAATTGATTAGCTACCACACCAGATTTCAATAGTCCTATTCTTTTTTGAGCTAAGGATCTTGTAGTAACATCCAGCTTCTTGGTCCTCAGGACCATATTCATTTTTATCCTTATACCATATGTTTTTTATATCCATGGGATAAGAGGCGTTGATTCCTTCGATCCATTTTTTAAGTTGATCAAGCTCTACTAAAGGTAAAACAACCGTTTCTTCTACTGGTTTTGCTTCTCCACAGTTATGATAAGAATAGGTGATTCCTTCCTTGAACTTCTGGGTAAAGGCACATTCATCTCCACCCATTTCTACATCTTTCTTTATACCGGTCTTTTCTCCATCTAAAGTATAGTGTTCTTTAAAATAGGTAAGGATGATATTCATTTGATAATTGCTATCCTCAAATTGTTTTTTGAGGCTATCAGATTGTACAGCTTTTAATTCAAAGCTTTTTTCTTTGGATTGAGAGCTTATATGTAAGCTTAGGAAACTGAATAATAGAATGGCTAGAATGTTCTTCATGATGGCAAGTTACAAAAACGAGTCGATTACAATTCTTATATTTAGATTCTTTAATTCAAATTTATTTCCATGAGAAGAATGATATTGGTGCTGCTTATTACTTCATTTGCAGCCTGTAACTCCCCCAATGAAAACCCAAATAATCCTATGAATTATTCAGATGAGGTCTTAGCTAAGGCTAAGGAAATCCACGATCGAGTATTAAAATTAGATACACACGTAGATATTAATGTGAATAATTTCACAGCGGAAAAAAATTATAATCAACAGCTAAATACTCAGGTCAATTTACCTTTTATGGATGAAGGTGATCTCGATGTAGCCTGGTTGATCGTTTACACAGGGCAAGGTGAGTTAAATGAGGAAGGTTATAAGAAAGCCTATGACAATGCCATTTCAAAGTTTGATGCCATTCACCGTTTAACCAAAGAACTTGCACCGGATAGAATAGGATTGGCTACAACGTCCGCTGAGGCGAGAGAATTGCATAAGCAAGGAAAAAGAATTGCCATGATCGGAATTGAGAATGGTTATCCTGTTGGAACAGATATTACAAGAGTTAAGGAATTCTATGATCGTGGAGGAAGATATATGTCTCTTTCCCATAATGGTCATAGTCAGCTTTGCGATTCTAATACAGGTGAAAAAGATAGCATTTGGTTGCACAATGGTGTAAGTGAATTAGGAAAGCAAGTGATAGCTGAAATGAATAAATACGGAATGATGATCGATGTATCTCATCCTTCAAAGAAATCAATGCAAGACATGATAGAGTTATCTAAAGCTCCGATTATAGCCTCACATTCATCGGCTAGAGCTCTTTGTGAGCATAGCAGAAACCTTGATGACGAACAATTAGAATGGATGAAAAAGAACGGTGGTGTGGTTCAAACAGTTGCTTTTAGAACCTATGTCAGCGCAGAAAAGGGTGCAAAGTATAACGAAGTTATGCAAGAAAAGATCGAAGAGTTGGCCAAGGCGAAAGGTGTTCAAATGATGACTAGAGAAGAGGCAATGAAATTAGACGAGGCTGCAAGAAATGAATTTTGGACAACTTATATGGAGTTGAGAGGTGAGGCTAGAAAAGAAGTAGATAAAATTCCTGGATTACCTGTTGATGTATCGGATTTTGTAGACCATATTGATTATTTGGTTAAGAAGATGGGATTAGAACACGTGGGAATAAGCTCCGACTTTGACGGTGGAGGTGGAGTATACGGTTGGAACGATGCTTCCGAGACATTAAATGTTACCGCTGAGTTGGTAAAAAGAGGATATACAGAAGAGCAAATAGAACAACTTTGGAGTGGAAACTTATTGAGAGTTTTAGATGAGGTTGAAAAAGTAGCAAAACAGATTCAAGAATCAGAAAGCACAAAACCATAAAAGACAAAAACCACCTCTACAGAGGTGGTTAATGCTAATCAACTAATTCAAATAATTTACACAATGAAACAATTTTACTTGTTCGATTAGTATTTTTCAATTACCGTGCCAAAAAATTGAATATTCTAGCTGATTTTGTTAAATCTCTGTGATTTTCATATTTATTTAACATTTGAAGAGTTTTCATTAACAAATCCTTAAAATATTGCATACAAAAAAAGGCTTCACTGAATGTGAAGCCTTTTTAATATCGTATTTATGTCAGATTAATTGGCGTGCTTGTGTGCCTTGTATGAAGATCGCACTAAGGCTCCACTTTCCACATACATGAATCCCATTTCTAAACCTATTTCTTCGTATTTCTTGAACTGAGCAGGGGTAATGAATTCTTTAACCGGTAAGTGTTTTTTTGTAGGTTGAAGATACTGACCTATGGTAATGACATCCAATCCAACTCCTCGTAGATCTTTCATCGTTTGGATCACTTCTTCCTCAGTTTCTCCAAGACCAAGCATGATTCCAGATTTGGTTCTCATTCCGTTTTCCTTGAGGTATTTTAATACGCCTAAACTACGGTCATATTTAGCTTGAATTCTAACCTCACGTGTCAGCCTTCGAACAGTTTCCATATTATGAGAAACAACTTCTGGGTGCACTTCTATGATTCTATCAATCAGTTTTGTATTCCCTTGGAAGTCGGGGATAAGAGTTTCTAAAGTTGTATTTGGATTTGCTCTACGGATAGCTTGCACTGTTTCTGCCCAAATGATAGAACCACCATCCTTTAAGTCATCTCTATCTACAGAAGTGATCACGGCATGTTTGATACCCATAATCTTAATAGAACGAGCCACTTTTTCTGGCTCATCCCATTCTACGGTTTCAGGTCTTCCTGTTTTCACACCACAGAATCCGCAAGAACGCGTACAAATATTTCCTAAGATCATAAATGTAGCCGTTCCTTCACCCCAGCATTCACCCATATTTGGGCAACTACCACTTGTACAAATTGTATTCAATTTGTACTTATCTACCAATCCGCGAAGCTCTGTGTACTTTTTACCTACAGGAAGCTTCACTCTCAACCATTCTGGTTTCTTCTTTCTAACGGGCGCTACAATTGTATCGTTTTCCATTCATACGTCTTTAAGTTGCAAAAATACGACAGAAAAGTTAGAGAAACTAATTCTGATATTCGGTAGAATTCGTCTTTTTTCTTTTTGACCAAAAACGCAATAGGAAAGACAGTATTAAAAACGTTCCGATCACTTTCCAAAAGAGACCATTTCGAAGATCAAATGGCTTTGTGGGAATTTGAATTAGTTCAGTATTCGGTTCAAATTGAACAGAGTCAAAGAACCTTACTTTATCATCAGTTTGAACGCCATTCACATTAAAGTATGAGAATGAGTAAATGGCTTTGTTCACGTAGATACTGTTCACTTCATAAGAAACAAGATCTTCTCCTTGTATAGAGAAGTAGGTTTTTCTGCCAACAAGCTCCTTTCTTTCAAAGCTTTTTTTGTCTTGAAACTCAAAATCAGTTCCCTCTAAGATTCCTGATACAAGAGCAGAATATAAATCTTCTAATTCTTTCTTGTTTTTTGGTAACTCAAACTTTGCAACTTCATTTTCCAAAGGCTCAGCATATACTTTTTGTACTTGGTAAACAATGCTATCAACAACCGAATACAAGAGGGTAACCTTCCGATTCATCAAAATAGTATCTGTTTCAAAAACCTCTCCAGGCATGTCCACAGAGACCAATGAATCAATATCATATGCGTACCAGTCTTCTTGGGAGAAAGAAAACGAACTAATAAAGAGAAATAAGAACAGAGCAATTTTTTGATTCACGATCAATTGGTATTAAAAATGCTTATCAAGAACCAAACGCTAAATCCAATTAAGAATATCAAACCAGCAATACTCAGGATCTTCATATAAATATTCGGTCTATGCTCTTCAGGTGTATGTTTACCAGTAATCAACAAATAGTTTAATATGGCATAGAAGGGAGCCGTTAAGAATGAAAGTACGGTAGCAATCTTAACCATTAGTCCCATATTATCCTGAAAATATCTTAGAATGATATAGGTTCCTACCCCAAGAAGAACAATCCAAAACCAGTAGTTCAGTTTTGTCTTTTTATCGAACAACAAATTATTGGCTATGGTCATGGTTCTTGGTGAGGCATCTAAAGTTGTGATCGTTGTGCTAAACATGGTGGTAAAAGCGGCAATTGCGATAAAATAATATGCGTAGTTACCAAGATTCGAGGTGTATAATTCTATCAATTGTCCTGCGAAAACTCCACCTGAATTTGAGAATGTTTGCCCAGAATTGTGCATCACCAAGGCACCTAGCATCACAAAACAGATCGCTAGAAATATAGTGCCTATATATCCTACATTAAAATCGAAGATAGCTTGTTTTGGCGTGATCTTTTGCAAGGTCGTTTTTTCCTTTTCCAAAGACCAAATAGATTGCCAGATCGAAATATCCAGGGGTGCGGGCATCCATCCTAGAAAGGCAATCAAAAAGGTGAGTTCAACGGAACCCTTAGGAATTATTTGTTGAAAGTTAAAGGTATCTGTGGTCTTAAAAAGAGCTACATTTACCGCAACCAGAGTACATATGGTCAATAGGATGATGATGTATTTCATCATCTTATCTAATAGCTTATATCGACCGATAATCAATATGATCATACTGATGATGGTAATGATCAATGACCAGGTTTCCATACTAATGTTTAAGCCAGTTTCTTTCACTAAAAAGGGACCTAATAGATTTACCGCGAGTCCGGCCGTAACAATTGTAACAGCAGCTTGAACAATAAACATGGTCACGAAACTAACTCCATAACAAGCAATCAAAGTACCTTTACCTAATTTCTTGTAACCGTCTAACAAGGTTTCACCAGTAGCGGCGGCATATCTCGGGCCAAATTGAAAAAATGGGTATTTAAAGAAGTTGGCTAGCAGTAATGCCCATAACAAACCAAAACCAAAATCGGCTCCAGCTCTGGTAGACTGCACCAAATGTGAAACTCCTACGGCGGCTCCAGCAAAAAGTAGTCCAGGTCCTAAAGATCTCAGGAATGATTTAGATTTCATGATCTTGTTATAATTTCTGATAAGAGCTTTTTCGCCCTTAATAGTTTTACCTTGACATTGTTCATGGGCTCACCAATTTGTTCTGAGATCTCTTTATAACTGAGTTCTTGAAAAAATCGCAACTGAATCACCTCTTGATATTTAGGTTTTAGTTGTTTGATATCTCGTAATAATTTTGCCAAGTTCTGTTCGGTAATGATCTTGTCTTCTGGACTTGGGTTGTCATCTGCGATCTCGTAGGCTTCTCGTTCCTGCTCCTTGATCTTCTCCAGATTAATGGAAGACTTTTTTCTTCTAACCATATCGATATGGATATTCTTAGAAATAGTGATCAACCAAGTTTTGAATTTATATTGGTCATTGAATGTTTCGATCTTATCAAATGCCTTTGAGAAAGATTGAATGGTGATGTCTTCAGCGTCATTATCATTATTTGTCCGAGTCAGCTGATATTTATAAACATCAGTCCAAAAGTGATCCAACAAAAAATTGAAAGACATTTGGTTTCCAATCTTGGCTTGTTGAATATGATGGTTTAGAATCTCGTCTGTTACTTCCAATGGGTAGGTTTTGAAATCGAGTTGGCAATAAATATAGTGAATTGAAATAATACCAAAAAGAGTTCAAGAAAAGGTAAGAATAGGATTAAAGGGAGTTCTCCGAGTTTATTGGCGGAAAGACCGGTTGAAATGAAATTTATCAAGAAATAAGATCCAATCGTTATATAGATCAATATTGAAGGGGCAAATAGTAAAGTAAGTGGAAACAAAACCCAGAACAATAATTTTGATGCAAAGAACAAACTAAGCAAAAATTGATGCTTGAACTTATAATGTGAAGCCGTAGAGATATGTCTTCTCTTTTGTTGAAACCATTCTTTAAAGTTCTTAGGCGCCTTGGAAACTGTAAAACTATCTGATGAAATAGAGATTGTGGTATTTGAAGAGGTTGTGGCATCTTTAATAAAAAGATCGTCGTCTCCAGATCTAACATTCATATGATTGATAAATCCTTTAACTCTAAAGAATTCGTCTTTTGTGTAAGCTAAATTTCTTCCTACCGCTGTGTAAGCCGATCCCATTTTTGCATAACTGAAACATTGAATTGCAGATAATAAGGTTTCATATCTAACCAAAGAGTTTACAAGAGATAGTTTCTTCGTTTCGTATTTACCATAACCCAATACAATTGATTTTTTTTGAGAAAACTGAGTTGCCATTCCTTTGATCCAGTTCTTAGAAGCTGGCATACAATCGGCATCGGTAAATAACAGATGATCATATTTTGAAGCCTTGATCCCTAAGGTAAGTGCGTATTTCTTATTTCCCCAGAATGCTTCATTATTTTCAACATCAACTAATCTAATCCGTTTGTCTTTTAGCGCAAAGTTCTCGATAACTTCTTTGGTGTCGTCATAAGAAGCATCATTGATCAGAACCAATTCAAATTTTGAATATTTCTGTTCCAATAATCGCGGAATTAGTTGCTCTAGATTATGAGCTTCGTTTTTTGAGCATACAATCACAGAAACAGGAATCTCGTCAATTGTCTTTGTAGAGCTTTTATGAAAAATGAAGCTTAAAAAAGATAAGTAATAAACACTTTGGATAACCGCCACAGCCAATAAAGCGTAGACTAAAATAGTAGTTATCATTAAGACTGATTATTTATGAGAATCTTCAGTACAAGTAGCAAATTGGTCTGGAGTCTTACCACAGAATCCACAAGCTTCACCATTCTGATTTAACATTGGATTCTGACTTGCGCAGGTTCCTGCAAACTCTCCGTCTTTCTTTGCCCAGATCTTAATGGCAATCCCCGCAAATCCTAAAGCTAATAATCCAATTGTTAAAAAAATAAGTTTCATTTTGATGTCGCTTTTAAGACTACAAAGATAATCAATATCTAAGAAAAATGGCTCCTAATGCTTTGGTTATTCATAGTTTTTTATACTTTTCAGAAGAAACAATCATCCATCGAATTCTTTGACTGACCAAACTGATTTTATTGATAGATTGAAAGGAGGAAACGAATCTGCTTTTAGCGAACTCTTAGATGAGTTTCAACAGAAAGTGTTTCATACCTGTCTTTCCTTTGTTCCTAATAAAGAAGACGCTGAAGACATTGCTCAGGAGGTTTTTTTAGAGGTTTACAGATCTATTGACAAATTTCAAGGGAATTCTAAGTTGTCGACTTGGATCTATAAAATCTCTACGAACAAATGTCTAGAATTCATCAGAAAGAAATCAGCAAAAAAGAGGTTCGCATTCTTGCAATCCATTTCAGGAAATGATATTCCTATAGATAAGACCAACTATTTTACAGAATTTAATCATCCTGGGATCGTTTTAGAGAATAAAGAAAGAACAGAAACTATTTATGTGGCGATAAACTCACTTCCTGAAAGTCAGCGAGTCATTTTTACTTTGGCTAAATTAGATGGTAAAAGTTATCAAGAGATTGTAGAGATTACTGGTAAAAGTTTGTCATCAGTAGAATCAATAATGTTCAGAGCAAAAAAGAATCTTCAAAAAAAATTGGAGAATTTTTATAAAAAAAATAAGTAAGCGCAAGTTTTCAAAAATAAATGCATCTTAAAAGATAAATCATGAAAACACAAAATAACAAACCTATAGACGAGAACAATACTTTAGATATTTTAGATGAGATCCAAGAAGTAAAGGTGAGCCCATTCTTTAAGAATAAGGTATTAAATCAATTACGCGAACAAAAAGAAGAAAAAGTACCATTGTTCACATGGTTCACGCCACAACTGCAACTAGCAACTTTAGCATTGGTGCTGTGTATGAATGCACTGACCATTTTTTATTCACTCAATATAGAGGAGGAAGCTCAAGAAGAGATGTCAGGTATAGAGGCATTTATGAATGATTATTCTTTAGATTCTAGTGATGCAATTACTTTAAATTAAGGACTCATGAAGAAAAAAATACTTTATACATTTTTAATCTTAATGCTAATTGTGAATGCGGTTCTTCTATATTTGATTATTGATAAACAATCAAGAAAAGCTCCTCCGAGAGGGCAAACCTTTTTGACTGAAGAGTTAAACTTTTCCGAAGATCAGAAGGATCAATTCTTTGCATTAGACAGAGCACATCGAGATAAAATGATGGAAATGGACGAAGAACTGGATCAATTGAGAAAACTGATGTTCAACTCCTTTGATTCTAATGATTTATCCATAGATACATTGACCATGAAGATGGGAGATATAGAAGCGGATAAACAAAACGAACTATTCTCATTCTTCACAAAGGTTCGGAAGCTTTGTGATGAAGATCAGCAAAAGAAATTTGACGAGATTATCCAAGAAGTTTTGCATAGAAGAGGGCCCAAACCTCCCAAAGGTGATCATAAAGGACCTCCACCACCAAGACATTAATTAAAATTACAAGCTCCATTTTTTGGAGCTTTTTTTATTATCAAAGAATAAATTTTTACAGAAACCGCAAGTTTTTAAAAATCTCAGCATCCAAAGAAATAACGCATTAGTTTAATCAAAAAAAGTAGGATTATGAAGATTTTAAAACACACACTAATTTGGGTATTGGCTTTCGGTTTATTTGCTTGTACCAATGATGATGGAGATTATGTAGATATTTCTGGAGACGATATTAACGTTGATGATGGTAATACAAACGGTTCTCTTACGGATGATCAGATCTTAGCTCAAACGTTGAATATATCCTCTAGTTTATTCAATTACGCCAATATTCAATTACCAGGTCATTTCTTGGATAATCAGTTGATGCAGGAAGACAATACTCCTGGTAATAATCCTATTACAGATGATGGTGCTACTTTAGGTAGAGTTCTGTTTTACGATAAGAATTTGTCGGCTAACAACACCATTTCCTGTGCTTCATGTCATGCTCAAGAGAGCGGTTTTTCTGATCCTAACATTTTGAGTATTGGTTTCGAAGGAGGATTTACTGGAAGAAATTCTATGGGCTTGTCTAATGCTAAATTTTATGCAAATGGAAGATTTTTCTGGGATGAAAGAGCTGAAACTCTGGAAGATCAGGTGTTGATGCCCATACAAGATGAAGTGGAAATGGGATTAACCCTAACCGAATTAGTAGATAAGGTTTCGGCAGAAGATTATTATGCCATTTTATTCGAAAGAGCTTTTGGAGATCAAACGGTTACTTCGGAAAGAATTTCATTAGCCTTGGCTCAGTTTATTAGATCTATGGTTTCTTATGAGTCTAGATTTGATCAAGGCATGGCACAAGTGAATAACCCTCAGCTAAATTTTCCAAATTTCACTGCGTCTGAAAATCTTGGTAAGAACTTATTCTTTAGCAATAGGACCAGATGTAATGATTGTCATGATACAAATGCGATGGTAGGCGATCAGGCAAGAAACAATGGTTTAGATGCAGTATTAACAGACCTTGGAGTAGCAGGTGTTACAGGTAATAACGGAGATAGAGGAGAATTCAAGACAGGGTCTTTAAGAAATATAGAGTTAACTGGACCTTATATGCACGATGGAAGGTTTGCAACTCTGGGAGAGGTAATTGATCATTACGATAATGGTGTTCAAAATAGTCCAGATTTGGATAATAGATTACGTGTGAACGGTGGACAGGTGAGAAGACTCAATTTGTCTCCGCAAGAAAGACAAGGATTGATCGATTTCCTTCTGACGTTAACGGATAACAACTTTATCACAGACCCTAAATATTCAGAT
>CAZDKB010000041.1:0-21399 GCA_964505885.1 uncultured Flavobacterium sp. | reverse complement strand
ATGAGGTGCATGGTGGTTTTGAGCATTCTGGACTATTTGCTTTGATTGATAAAGAAGGCTATATCAGGTCGAGAAAAGACGAATTTGGAAATCCTATTAAATATTATAGAGCCCTAGAAGAGCAAGGGTTTCCTGATCAAATTCAAGAATTAAAAGAAGACATTAAATTGTTATTAAATGAGTAAGGATATAAAAATACAAGAGAAGCGCTACAAGAAAATTATTACAATTCTATCTATTGTAATCCCTTTAGCGGTGGCCGCTTTATTTGGCATCAAATTGGATGTAGAACCTCTTTCTTTTTTACCACCTATTTATGCTACGATCAATGGGATTACAGCTGTTCTTTTAGTAGCCGCCGTAGTTGCAATTAAAAAAGGAAATAGAAATCTTCATGAAAGATTAAATACTCTTGCCATTGCTTGTTCTGCACTTTTCTTAGTGATGTACGTGGCATATCATATGACTTCAGGTTCTACTCCTTTTGGAGGTGAGGGAATTGTCAGATATGTTTATTTCTTCATCTTGATAACTCATATTCTTTTATCCATTGTGGTCATTCCTTTTGTTTTGATCACTTTTATGAGAGCTCGACTTGGAAAGTTTCCAGAGCACAAAAAGATCGCCAAGATCACTTTTCCCTTGTGGTTATATGTAGCAGTTACGGGTGTTATTGTATACCTAATGATATCTCCTTACTATGTTTAAAGTAAAACAGTACATATCTGCTTCTTTTGTATTACTGATAGCAAATCTTGCTGATGCACAATGTGCAATGTGTAAGGCAGTCATCGAAAATGGCAATACGGGTATGGCAGAGGGAGTTAACTCTGGCATCACTTATTTAATGGTATTTCCTTACATTTTGGTTGGGGTTCTTCTATTCGCTATTTACCGTTATAAGCGCACAGCTAAAAATTAACATTTCAATAAGAGCAGGAATCTGTAACATATTCTACTTTTGGTCGTCTTATGTGAGGTGTTGAAGTTCATTTAGCGCTAAATAGTATAATAGTATCAATAAATACGACACGAATCTAACCAACATGAAAACCAAGTTTCTACTTCTTGTATCTCTATTGTTTGTTTCTTTAGGATATTCGCAAAAACAATGGTCTCTCAAAGAATGTGTAGACCACGCTTTAACAAATAACATCACGGTTCAACAAAATATGCTAAATGTAGAATTAGCAGAATTGAACGTGAAAAATGCAAAAGGTAACTTCCTACCAAGCTTAAGTGCTTCTACTGGAGGTAATTTATCTTTTGGATCTACTTTTGATCCTGTATCTCAGAACAGGGTTTCTAATACAATTTTTGGAGGATCTTTAGGATTAAGCTCAAATGTTACTGTATTTAACGGATTCCGAAATCTTAATGTTTACAAACAAGCGGAGCTTGGTGTTGAAAGAAGTAAATTAACATTAGAAGACATTCAAAATGATATTTCTCTTTTTGTAGTAAATGGTTATTTAAATATTCTTTTTGCTAAAGAGAATTTGAACGTAGCAAAGGTTCAGGCAGCTATCAGTAAAAAACAGGTTGAGGCAGCTCAAGAAAGATATGATGGTGGTTTGATCCCTAAAGGAGATCTTTTAAACACTCAATCTACTGCAGCTCAAGACCAACAAAATGTTGTGACTCAAGAAAACACCTTGACCATTGCCTTATTGAACTTAGCACAATTACTACAAGTTCCTGCTGACGGATTTGATGTCCAAGGAATTGATGTTGGAAGACCTGCAGCCGTTATGTTATATGATAATTCTAATATGGTATATGAGAAGGCATTAATAAATCAACCTCAGATTAAAAATGCAATGTTAGGAATTAGAAGTGCCGAGTTTGATGTTGAGATCGCGAAAAGTGCTTTCTTACCTTCTATCGGATTCGGTGCAAGTGCAAGTACCAACTATGTATTTGACCTTGACTTACCAACTGGATTTCAAAACACTAAATTATTTGAGCAATTAGATCAGAACTTAGGTTACGGAATTGGTTTTAACGTGAGTATCCCAATTTTCAACAGAACTCAAACAAAGACCAACGTGGATCGTCAGTTTGTGAACTTAGAGATTAGTAAGGTAACTCTAGAAAGTGAGAAGTTACAATTACAGCAAAATATTGAACAAGCGTATACAGATGCTAAGGCAGCTGTGAAAGCTTATGAAGCTGCTAAAGTTTCCTTAGTAGCACAAAGAGAAGCTTATAAAAATGCAGAGGAGAGCTATAGATTAGGGGCGTCTACCTTATTTGACTTTGACCTAGTAAGAAATAGATTAGTGAATGCAGAAGCTACTTTGATCAGAGCTAAGTATGACTTCGTATTCAAGACAAAAGTACTTCAGTTCTACTATGGAGAATTGAATTTAGATTAATCAAACAATCATACATTCAAGAAAGACCTTACCAACGTAAGGTCTTTTTTTTGGATTATATTTGCCCTTGCGTATGGCCTATATTCTCAACATAGAAACTTCAACTAAAAACTGTTCGGTTAGTATTTCTAAGGATAGTGAAATAATTGGATTAAAAGAATTGAATACTGGTGGTTATTCACATGCAGAGATGCTTCATCCTTTTATTAATGAAGTGATGAAAAATGCAAAGCTTTCCTTTAATGATCTTGATGCTATATCTGTGGGTAAAGGTCCTGGTTCCTATACCGGTTTGAGAATTGGAGTTTCGGCTGCTAAAGGATTGTGCTTTGCTAACGATTTACCATTAATCGCAATCAATTCATTAGAGATTCTAGCAGCTTCATGTCGTATTGACGAAGGACTTATCGTACCCATGATTGATGCACGAAGAATGGAAGTTTACTCAGCAGTTTTTGATATAGAAAATTCATTGATCAGAGAAACAAGAGCAGAGATTATTGATGAAAATTCATTCATTGAATATCTATCTCAAGAACCTCTTTATTTTTTAGGAGATGGCGCTGAAAAATGTAAGGATGTTATTATTAGTTCCAACGCAATTTTCATTGATGACAAATTCCCTTCAGCTAAGTTTATGGGTCAATTATCTGAGGACAGATTCAATAATTCTCAATTTGAAAATGTTGCTTATTTTGAACCTTATTATCTCAAAGATTTTGTGGTAACTCCACAGAAAAAGAAGAAATAAAAAAGAGCCCTAAGGCTCTTCTTTTTTTATATTATATACTGTTATAATGTTTTATAATCTTCATCAAATCCCCTTCTTTCTTAGGGTTCAGTTTTTCCTTTTTGATATAATCTTTAATCGCCTTTGCTTTATCTCCAAATAGTACGGGAAACTCTTTTTTCTTTGACGGTACTTTTCTTACAACATCGCCTAAAGCCACAAAATACTCATCTTTTCTTCTTTTGAAATCTGCCTCCTTTGCCTGAGTGTATTGAGAAGTTGCCTTCTTAGGTTTCACAAATCTCACCTCTTGTTTCATTAATAGAGATGCTTTTTCTCCATCCTCCTTTACCAAGAAAAACTCAAGATCTCCATATACTTCATATACTTTGTATAGAGTATTCATTGTAGTGAAACGAACCTTTCTACCCTTTTCTTTTTTCATGTAGTATATCTGGTCGTTCTTAACAAACTCCATTTGATCATTGTACATATTGTAACGCAAAAAAGCAAGGGTTTTAAACTGATCAATTAGCGCTGGATTATAAGCTTGTGTTAAATACTGCTTTTGCAATAACTTTTTCTTGGCCTCATCCGTCATTGAATTATCAAGATCTCTTCCGATTGGGCTCATATCAAAAACGGCAGCTTGGTTGAAAACACCTTCGAAAGATCCTGTCTGTAATTGACCTTGACTAAACAAGGACAATGAGCTTAAAATAAATAAAGTGGCAAAAATGTGTTTCATCGTACTAATTTTTGTTTTCAAATTTAAGTAATTAATCAGAGAATGATATCATTACATATTACCCATTTCTAAAAATATCCTCTATGAAGGCACGCGTATCATTCCATTTAACAAAAAAAACTTCCTCTAAGGAAGTTTTATGTGCTTAAGTATGAAAACGAATTACAAGGTGTTGTAATAGGCCACAATTTTACTTAGATCTTCTATAGATTTATACTTCAATTTATTCTTCTTCACATACGATTCGATTTCATTTGCCTTATCGCCAAAAGCGGTGAAAAAACTTTTCTTTTTCTTCGATAATTTAACCAACTTTTTATTGTCCACCGCTAAATAGAAAACGTCTTTAAGTCGCTTATAATCTGCGGGTCTAGCTCTATCATAACCAGACATAGCTGCTTTTGCTTCTACATATCTTACTTTTGATTTGGCGACTAAAGAATGTTTATCGCCGTCCATATGAACTTCAAAAAACCCTAAATCATCTTCAAAATTGAAAACTCTAAAAGTTTTTTTTGAGTTGATAAAAACAACTCTTCTCCCCTCCTCTTTAACCAAATAATAGATACTCTTATCTTTAACAAATTCCATTTGATCAATAAAAATATTGTATCTCACATAACTCTCAGTGTCATATTCATCAACTTTAGCCAAATCATAGGAATAACTTAAGTACTTTTTCTTGTCTAATTCTACCGATTCTTTAAGTACTGCTTTATCCACGGTTTTTAATCTTAAATGAGATACTGGGATCAAAAAGTTTCCAGGTCTGTTAGTAACCGAAACTGTTCTTCCAAATCGTGATCCTTGATCAATATCAACTGCTACAGCTGAAGATCTACCTGAGTTATTCTGCCCATAGCTATAGCTAGTTGCTAATAAAGACAAAACAAACAAGTATGAAATTTCTATTATTTTCATAATCTATATGTTTTTAGGATTCTCTAATTACTTTTTCCTTTCTTGTATAGTATTCAATACTAATGAAAAATACAAGCCTATTAAATCTTTAATGAGCAAAAGCCCTATTTGGATGAGTAAACAAGACCTGTACTTTGTTAATCTTTAAATAATACCCTGATATAACAAATCTGCACCACTGATTTAATTGTATGGAATATCAATTAAAGTATATTATAATACCCTATAATCCTAGTGAGATCGCTCTCTTTCTTATAGTTCAGGTTATTTTCTTTCATAAAGATCTTCATCTCTTTTTTTCGGTTGCCAAAGTACTTTAGCAGTTTGGATTTTTTAATTCCTGAGAGCTTTGTCAACACTTTATGATCTATCGCTAAGTAAAGTTCGTCTTTTAGTCTTTTATACTTTTCTGGTTTTGCCTTATCATAATTAGATTTCGCTGGTATTGGTTCAAAGTGTCTAACTTTATGTTTTGCTAATAAGGTTAAGTTCCCTTGAGTAATAACTTTGAAATATGTAAGCTTATCAGAGTGTTTGAATATTTTATAAGTAGTTTTTGTATCTTCAAAATATACCTTTCTCCCAACTTCTTTGACTAGGTAATAAAGATAATTTTCTCGTACAAACTCCATTTCATCATCGTAGATATTGTATCGAAGATGTGCTTTCTGATCAAAATCATCTACAGTAACCAATTCGTAAGTAAAAGTGAGATACTTTTTTTTGATCATCTCAATATTCTCCCTAATTGAAGGCACATCAACACTCTTAAGTCGCAGGTGACCTTCTGCAGTTGTAAGTGTTCCTCTAGCAAAACTTACTTGAGTATTATTAGCTCCATTCTGGGCGCAAATCTTTAAGTGATTTGAAGAGAAGAATAGTGATATAATTAATAAAGTTAGTAATGTACGATTCAATTGCAACGGTTTTACCTCAAATTTAAACAATTCATATATTTTACGAAAAATAGAGAAGTCATATCAATCCATATTCTGACAATAAAAGAAGGGTGAATAAAAACGCCACAAAAAATTGTGGCGCTTCCTTTATTCTATAATCTTTGATTATTTATTTAAGTAATCTATAACCTTTTTAAGATCATCCAGATTCTTGTAGTTCAACTTTTCTCGCTTCATAAAGCTTTTCACTTTTGCTTCATCTGAACCAAAAGCTTTGAAAAAGGTTTTCTTTTTTAAAGCAATTTTCTTCAACTCACCATCACTTTGTTGTAAATAGAATTCAGTCTTATTCTTCTTGAACTTGGGTTTTGTAATTCCACCATAAGTAGAAGCATTTTTTCTTGGCGCAATAAACTTCATAGATTCCTTAAGTAATAAGGTGTTTTTGCCTTGAGTTATTACTTGTAAAAACTTTAAATCTCCAAATAAATCATAAACCTTATAAAGAGTATTTGTATTCTTAAATCGGACTTTTCTCCCTGCTTCCTTTTTAAGATAGTATATGTTCCCATCTTTCGAAAACTCCATTTGATTATTAAACAGGTTGAATCGCAAATAAGCGTCAGTTTTAAAAGTATCAACCTTTGCTGAACGGTATTCCTTATGCAGATATTGACCCTCGAGGATTTGTTTCTTTTCCGATTCGGTAAATGAATATGTTCCCAATGGAACCTCCCTATCCATTCGAGAACTATTTATTCGACTTAGCTCTCCAAAGCCCCAGTTAAGATCACCTTGGTTCTGTCCTTGAATGGTCATAGCGATCACCATTAAGAATAGCATTGTTAGTTTTTTCATGATCAATTTTTTAGATTTATTGTTAATACTTGATGAAATCAAGATTTTATTTTCCGTCTAGAATATTACAAAAATTGTTCCATTCTCTGGGGTATGATTGTAAATTAAACTGATCTATTAAATGGTATTCATATATGTTACCAACATCTTAAGGTCTTTTGATTTCTTATAGTTGAGTTTATTCTTCATCATATAATCTTTGATGCTCGAAGATTCAGAACCAAATAGATTAAAAAACTCTTTCTTTTTACTAGGAACCTTAATTATTCCCTTGTTCGGTAAAACAAAATAGAGTTCATCTTTTCTTCTTTTAAAGTCTGCTGGTTTATCTGCTTCATAACCAGAACCTGCTTTCTTGGCCTCAACAAATCGAACGCTTAACTTAGCGATCAAAGAATTCTTTCCTTCCGAATGAATCAAGAAAAAACTTTTTTTACCATTGAAATCATAAACTCGGTAAGTAGTTTTATCCGCAAATCTCACCCTTCTACCCTCGTCTTTCACCAAGTAATAAATAGTACCATCTTTGATAAACTCCATCTGATCATCATAGATATTATACCTTAAAAAGGCTCTTTCCTTCATATCATCAACATAGGAGGGTTTATAATCCTGACTCAAATATTTTTTATGTTGAATGGCCTTCAGATCATCAGGGATTTCGCCTGTAGTCGTTAATACAGTTGGCAAGCCATTTACCTGGATGACTTGTGTATAAGAGGAGATACTTAAAAAGATGGAAACTAAAATCAGAAGGAACTGTCTCATAATGTGGTTTTTAATAAATGTAACAAAATTTGTACCGCTATTTAAAACAAGTACAATTCTATACTATCAGACCCTAAAAACTTGAGATAGTTTATTTTAAGGTTTCTGTAAAAAAGAAAAAGCAACGCGGGTTGCGTTGCTTTTATTATTTATAAAGTGAGTCTCATTATAAACTATTCAAATGTTCAATCACTTTCTTCAAGTCTTCCACTTTTTTGTATCCTAACTTGTTTTTCTTCATAAAAGATTTGATCTCACTCTCTTTGTCACCAAAAATGGCAAAGAATGTTTTTTTCTTTCTCGGTACAGGAATTACACTCTTACCGTTGAAAGCAATATAGATCTCATCTCTTCTTCTTTTGTAGTCTGGAGGTGTTCCTCTATCATATCCTGAATTTGGCTCTCTCGCTTCCACAAACTTTACAATTTGTTTTGCCAATAAAAGATGTTTTCCTTCTTGATGCACTAAAAAGAACTGAGGCTCTCCCTTCAAACCAAATACCATATACTTAGTTTTATCAGCAAAACGAATCTGTCTACCTATATCTTTCTTTAAATAATATACATTTTCATCCTTCACAAACTCCATTTGATCATCATGGATATTATAACGTAAAAACGCTCTTACCTTAAAATCATCTACAAAAGCTGGTTTGTAATCTTTGGTTAAATACTTTTTGTATTGAATCCCCTTCAAATCAGCAGGTACATCTTCCGCTTCCTTTGGGTCTAAAATCTGATCAACTCCATTAATATTGATCACTTGGGCATTTACAGTAGACGCAAAAGCGAAAACTGCAATCAAAAGAACTACTAGTCGTTTCATGTTTTAATCGTTGGTTTTTTTCATGGCTTACACGAAAATCTGTCGACATTAAATAGTAAAGCTAACAGTCTATCGTGTGCTAAATTTTCAAAGAACACAAAGATAACTCTTCGACTATGGTCAAATGTTAAAAAAACTCTAGGACTTTGTTAAAAAAACAGAGATCAGGGCCAAAATAGCTGGAATTCCTTGGACAATAAATAGGCGAATCTTTTTAGTGCTGTAGGCACCATATATTCCGGCAATAATAACAAAGGACAAAAACAAAACACTCATCCTCAAATCTTCCAAAATTAAGGACACTATAAGACCTGCAGACAAAAATCCATTATACAATCCTTAATTTGCTGCCAAAACCTTTGTGTCTTCTGAAAGTTGCTTGTCTCTTATTCCGAAGATCTTTCTAGTTTTCGGTTGAGTCCATAGAAACATCTCTAGAACGAGAAAATACAGATGTTCAACCGCTACAAGGATAACAAGAACCAATGATATGTATTTCATAATACTGGATTTACTAGTAATCAAAGTCTAATCTAGCACTAAAATTCGTCTTACTAAAATATATGATAACATTAAGATAACGTTTTGTCATTGAGGTCTCTTTTAACTTTGTTAAGTTTGTAAAAATTTATCGATGGGAGATCCTTATGTTTTTATGCTGATAGCTCTTGCTATCCTTGCAGTTTTAGACTTAGTCGTTGGAGTTAGTAACGACGCCGTGAATTTCTTGAATTCAGCCATTGGTTCCAAGGCCATTTCTATTAAAAAGATCATGATCATTGCCAGTGTCGGTGTCTTTTTTGGTGCCGTATCCTCAAGTGGTATGATGGAAGTCGCCCGAAAGGGGATCTTTAACCCAGAAATGTTCGTTTTTCAGGACATTATGATCATATTTATGGCGGTGATGATTACGGATATCTTACTCTTAGATGTCTTTAACTCATTAGGTCTACCTACTTCTACAACAGTTTCTATTGTTTTTGAACTCTTAGGTTCTGCGGTGATTATTGCCTTGATTAAAATGAATGAAAAAGAACAAGCATTTACTGAGCTTTGGAATTATATCAATTACAGCCAAGCAACAAAGATCATTCTTGGGATATTACTCTCTGTAGTGGTCGCATTTACCGTAGGTGCTTTGATACAATATTTGGCGCGACTTATTTACTCTTTTAACTTCAACGAAAGACCCGTATATATCAATGCCTTATTTGGTGGTTTTGCTTTGACATCTATTATTTATTTCATCATTATAAAAGGATTAAAAGGAACTCCTTATTATGGTGATATACAGCATCTCTTAGAGTTCAATATTTATCTCATTTTTGGAGTCAACTTTGTTTTTTGGACCATTATTTCCTTCCTCTTGATCATGATTTTTAAGGTTAATGTCTTAAAGTTGATCATTGGTGTTGGAACATTTTCATTAGCTATGGCATTTGCTGGAAATGATCTGGTAAACTTTATTGGTGTTCCAATTGCAGCACTAAATTCTTACGAGGCATGGTCGGCCTCAGGTCAAGCAGCAGAAGTTTTTGGAATGGGAGGTCTTGCACAAAAAGTACCCTCTAACACGATATTATTACTTATTGCCGGTGCCATTATGGTTGTTACCTTATGGACCTCAAAAAAAGCGAGAAGTGTTATTGAAACTGGAATTAACCTTTCACGACAAGGAGAGGGTCAAGAAAAATTTAAGCCAAACAATTTATCTCGAGTAGTAGTAAGAATGGCAATGGTAGCAAATACAGGTTTTAACTATATGATCCCACAGAGAACTCAAGTTTATTTGAACTCTAAATTTGCTACACCCACCATCTCCTTAAATAGAGACAACAAACAAGCTCCGGCATTTGATTTAGTTAGAGCCTCTGTGAGTTTAATCGTAGCTAGTATCTTGATATCGCTTGCTACCTCCATGAAACTTCCTTTAAGTACAACCTATGTGACCTTTATGGTTGCCATGGGAGCCTCATTAGCAGATAGAGCGTGGGGAAGAGAAAGTGCGGTATATAGAGTTGCGGGTGTGATCAATGTGATCTTAGGTTGGTTCTTAACAGCTTTTGTCGCTTTTGTAGCGGCCGGTTTTGTCGCTTCTATGATCAGTTTAAGCTTCTATTTTATCATCATTTTTTTTGCAGCGGTTGCCTTTTTAGTTACCAGAACTACCATAGCACATTCGCGTAAAGTAAAAGAAGAAAAGGTACAACAACACGTAGAAAGAGCAGAACTAATTAGTATCAATGGGGTAATTGAAGAAAGCTCTGGTCATATTTCAAATGTTGCACTTAGAGTTGGAAAACTCTACAATAATGTAGTTTCAGATCTTTCCAATCACGATCTTAATAAGCTCAGAAAAACCGACAAAAATGTTGCTAAGCTGAATAATGAGATTGATGAATTAAAAGATGGGGTTTATTACTTCATTAAATCCTTGGAGGAGGATTCCGTTGAAGCGAGTAAATTCTACATTCTTACCTTAGGCCACTTGCAAGATGTAGCACAGGCTATAGGATTTGTCGCTCGTGCTAGTTTTAGACATGTAAATAACAATCACAAGAACCTAAAGAAAGGTCAATTAAAGGATCTATTGAATATTAACCATCAATTAAACGATCTTTTAAAGAGTGTCAGTACTGCCTTTGAGAATCGATCCTTTGATGAACTAGAGACTATCTTGGTTGAAAAAAGAGCCTTGTTAGATTATGTAGGTGATTCTATCGAAAAACAGGTAGCCAGAATTAGAGCAGAAGAATCTAGCCCTAAAAACACAACTTTATACTTTAGTATATTATTAGAAACACAAGATCTTATTTCTGCTTTGATGAGTCTATTGCAACTCTACCAAGAGTTCCATTTGACCACCAAGGACATTAGAAATGAATTGAATCAATAAAAAAGAGACTACTTAAAAAGCCAATTTTTTGTCAATCTGAACTCGTTTCAGATTCTGAAAAATCTCGAAAATCTGATTATTGAGATTCTGAAATAAATTCAGAATGACAGATTTTCATACTTTTTAAATAGTCTCTTTCTATTTACAATCTTAAGTAAATCTTATAATTCTAATGCTTTCTTTGGATTGTTATCCATTAAGATCTCTACTGGATTCTCTAAAGCTTCTTTCACGGCTACTAAAAAACCAACAGACTCGCGACCATCAATAATTCTATGATCATATGATAATGCAACATACATTACGGGTCTGATCACAACTTCACCGTTCTCTGCCATCGGTCTTTCCACAATATTGTGCATTCCTAAAATAGCACTCTGAGGAGGATTGATGATAGGTGTTGACAACATAGACCCGAATACACCTCCATTGGTGATGGTAAAAGTACCTCCAGTCATTTCATCAATAGTGATTTGACCATCTCGAGCTCTGATCGCTAAACGCTTCACTTCACTTTCTACACCTCTAAAAGACAAGTTTTCAGCATTTCTAATCACCGGCACCATTAATCCTTTTGGGCCTGAAACCGCAATTGAGATATCTTGAAAATCATAGGAAACCTTGAAGTCTCCATCAATCATTGAATTTACATCCGGATATAATTGAAGTGCTCTAACACAAGCCTTGGTGAAGAAACTCATGAATCCTAAACTTACACCATGCTTCGCTTTAAACTCTTCTTTATATTCCTTACGAAGATCAAAAATCGGTTGCATATTTACCTCATTAAAGGTAGTCAGCATAGCTGTATCATTCTTAACAGATACCAAGCGCTGTGCAACTTTTCTACGTAACATTGAAAGTTTCTTTCTTTCAGAACCACGAGAACCACCACTGGTTGGTGTTCCCATACTCGGTGTAGCTTTTACAGCATCATTCTTAGTGATTCTTCCATCTTTTCCAGTTCCTGAAACTTGTGAAGCTTCCATTCCTTTTTCTGCTAAGATCTTCTTCGCTGCAGGTGAAGCTGAACCTGTGGCATAGGTAGTCTTTGGTGCTTCTGCCTTGGGTGCTGGAGCTGAATGAGTTTCAGCTTTCGCCTCTTCTTTTGCAGGAGTTGCATCACCAGCATCTTCGGGTTTTGCTGCATCCATATCAATCAAGCATACTACTGCTCCAACCTCTACAGCATCTCCTTCTTCAGCTTTTAAAGTGATAATTCCACTTTCCTCTGCTGGAAGTTCCAAGGTAGCTTTGTCAGAATCTACTTCAGCAATGGGTTGATCTTTTTCCACGTAGTCTCCGTCTTCAACCAACCAAGTTGCGATTTCTACTTCCGTAATAGATTCCCCCGGTGAAGGAACTTTCATTTCTAAAACCATGAGTTTATTATTTTGTGTTTTTTGATTTTATCGTTTATCAGTTGAGGCCCAATGAAAGGACCTAATTATTTATGTTCATTTATAGATCAAAGACAGAATTGATTACACCATTATGTCTCTTTTCAAACCTTGCTTTAGATCCGGCAGCCGGAACCGCATAATACTTTCTAGATGCAACTTCTAGGTTCACTAGATTGAATCTTTGAAGCATAAAACTCCATGCTCCCATGTTTCTTGGTTCTTCCTGTGCCCAAACATATCTTTCTGCATTCGAATACTTATCGATCACAGCTTGCAATTTCCCTTCATGCAATGGGAATAGTTGTTCAATTCTTACTAAGGCAACATCGTTTCTGTCTAATTCTTCTCTTTTAGCAAGAAGGTCATAATAGAATTTACCCATACAGAAAACTACCTTCTTTACATTTTTTGGATCGATAGTATCGTCAATAACTTCTTGGAAACTTCCTTCGGCCAACTCTTCAATTGTACTCACTGCAGCAGGCAATCTTAATAGACTCTTTGGCGTGAACACAACCAATGGTTTTCTAAACTTACGTTTCATTTGTCTTCTCAACAAATGATAGAAGTTCGCCGGAGTTGTACAATTGGCAACTACCATATTATCTTCTGCACATAATTGCAGGTATCTTTCTATTCTAGCTGAAGAATGCTCTGAACCTTGACCTTCATAACCGTGAGGTAAAAGAACTACAATACCATTTTGAATCTTCCACTTATCTTCAGCAGCTGAAATGTACTGATCGAACATGATCTGAGCACCGTTCGAGAAATCACCAAACTGCGCTTCCCAAATCGTTAAACAATTTGGAAAAGCCATGGCATATCCATAATCAAATCCTAAGACACCATATTCAGACAACAGCGAATTGTAAATTCTCATTTGTCCTTTAGTTTTAGGATTCTTGTTCAGCAAGTTGATTCTTTCTTCAGAGACTTCATCTCTTAGAATTGCATGACGATGTGAAAAAGTTCCTCTCTCAACATCCTGACCAGAAATACGAACATCATAACCTTCTTCCATTAAGGATCCGTAGGCTAGAGTTTCTGCCATTCCCCAATCGAGTTCGTTCTTTTCAAAGACCATTTCTGATCTTTGCTTAAGAATCCTTTCTGCTTTCCTTAGGAATTTTGCTCCTTCTGGAACAGTGGAAACCACTTTAGCAATATCTTTTAATTTCTCAATAGGATAGCTTGTATCTTCTGGTTGAAGCATGGCCTCTAATTGCTGACGAACAAAGCCGCTCCAAGTAGACTCCATAAATTCACGAACTCTTGAAGTAGAGTCTTTCTTAGACTTCTCGAATTCTTCGTTCAGCATTTCCTTGAACTCGTCTGTAATGCCCTTGATGTAATTCTTATCTATGACACCCTCTGAGATCAATCTTTCAGCATAAATATCCTTCGGATTCTTATGTCTTGAAATTGCTTTGTATAATTTAGGCTGAGTAAATCTAGGCTCATCACCTTCATTATGTCCATATTTTCTATACCCTAAAAGATCTATGAAAACATCCCTCTTGAATTTCATTCTAAACTCAACCGCCATTTGCATAGCATGACATACTGCTTCTGCATCATCTGCATTAACATGTAAAACTGGCGATAAGGTTACCTTTCCAACATCCGTACAATAAGTACTAGATCTAGCATCTAGGTAGTTTGTTGTAAAACCGATCTGGTTGTTTACGACAATATGAATGGTTCCTCCGGTTTTGTAACCGTTTAATTTTGCCATTTGAACAACCTCGTAAACCACTCCTTGTCCAGCAATTGCCGCATCACCGTGGACTAAAATCGGAAGGATCTTGTTCTCATCTCCATCATATTTTCTATCGATCTTAGCACGAGTTATCCCTTCGACAACAGCATTTACTGTTTCTAAGTGAGATGGGTTTGGCACTAAGTTCATTTTGATCTTGTTACCATCTCTGTAGGTCTTACTTAAAGTTAAACCCAAATGATACTTTACATCACCATCAATATTTTCATCTTCAAAATCCTTTCCCTCAAACTCACTGAATAAGTCGCGAACCGGTTTCTTGAAAATGTTGACTAATGTATTTAATCTACCACGGTGAGCCATTCCCAATACGCATTCTCTAACTCCATAAATTTCTGCTGCCTCTCTAAGAGCAACACTAATTCCAGGAATTAAGGCTTCTCCTCCTTCTAAAGAGAATCGCTTCTGACCTACATATTTTGTTTGCAAGAAACTCTCAAAGGTTACAGCTTGATTTAATTTAGACAGGATGTACTTTTTGGCATCTACAGAATAACTGGGGTGATTATCATTTTCGTTTAATCTATTTTGCCACCATTTCAATTCTTCTGGGTTTCGCAGATACATGTATTCAACACCAATAGAATCACAATAGATTTTTTCCAAGTGATCAATAATTACACGCAGCGGTTTGGGTCCTATTCCTAAAACCTCCCCTGCATTAAAAACAGTGTCAAGATCATTATTTGAAAGTCCAAAATTCTCTAAAGCTAGAGTCGGACTATATTTTCTACGATCACGAACTGGGTTTGTTTTGGTAAACAAATGACCTCTTGTTCTATATCCATTGATCAAATCAACTACTAAAAACTCTTTTCTGACCTCTTCAGGAATTTGTTCAGAGATTTCTTGGTCATCGGTTAACGAGTAATTTTCATTTGCAAGATCATAACCTTGAAAGAAGCTTCTCCAGCTTGGTTCAACGGCATCAGGGTTCTGTAAATATTGATCGTATAAATCGGCGATAAAGCCAGTATGCGCAGCATTTAAGAAGGAAAACTTGTCCATAAAATTGGGTTCCTAAGGGTCTAAGTTTTTTATTCCTACAAAAATACGAAGAATTGCCTTAATGGCGAATTCATTTTAGAGTTTTCAACAGCTTGAAAAAAATGATGTTTTTTTTGAAAAAGTTTTTGCGATTTTTTAAAAAGGCATATATTTGCACACGCTAATTCAAACAGGAATAGCAAACTCCTCCTTAGCTCAGTTGGTTAGAGCATCTGACTGTTAATCAGAGGGTCCTTGGTTCGAGCCCAAGAGGGGGAGCTTTAAATGGAAAACGTCACCTAAAAGGTGGCGTTTTTTATTTGAACCTTTTTTGGGCGAGAACTTGCCTGCTGCAAGCAGGGTTTATGCCGAGCGACTTGTACTGAGCTTGTCGAAGTGAGCCCAACTCGCCTGCAGCGAGGCAGGGAGGGGGAGCAAAAAGACAAAGAGTTACAGAAATGTAACTCTTTTTTTGTGGAATAAATCTTCTTCTTAAAAAGGGCCTTATTCCGTTTATAATCCAATCAGTTTCTTTTTGATTGAAATTTACAAATCGTTTTAAAAAAGAGCAAAGTCAAGACTAACTGCATTTTCCTATATTGTCATTCGATTCAAAAGCAACCAATATCTCACAAACAAAAAAAATAGGTTACTGGTCTAGTACAGCTCTCGTGGTTGGTAACATGATCGGTTCAGGGATTTTCCTTCTTCCTGCAACATTAGCAATTTACGGACATATAAGTCTAATCGGTTGGCTATGTGCTTCCGTGGGTGCGATACTTTTAGCCCTTGTATTCGGTAACCTTGGGAAAATTGCTCCAAATACAACGGGTGGACCTTATGCATATACGAGATTAGGACTGGGTAATTTTCTTGGATATTTGGTGGCTTGGGGATATTGGGTCTCGATTTGGTGCACCAATGCAGCCATCGCCGTTGCTTTAGTGGGATATCTCGAAGTCTTTTTCCCTATTCTGGGTGAGAATACAATTATTGCAATTCTAACAGGACTGGGAGTCATATGGTTTTTCACTTGGATCAACTCAAAACCCTTAAAAACGGTAGCAGCGGTTCAAATGCTTACGACCATATTAAAAATCACCCCCATTTTACTCATTGGCTGTATAGGGATCTTTTTTATTAATCTGGGCGAATTTCAAATTCCTAACATAAGCGGAGAAACAGATTTCAGTACGATAACGATAACAACTACAACAACCTTGTTTGCTTTTTTAGGAATGGAAAGTGCTACAATTCCCAGTTCAAAGATTGAAAATGCAGAACGAACCATAAAGCGGGCCACGATTACTGGAACATTAATTACCATAGTGGTTTATATCGCGAGTTCTGTTGCCATTATGGGTATTATTCCGCAAGCTGAGCTTATGAACTCCAACGCTCCCTTTGCCGATGCGGCTGAACTCTTTTGGGGAGACTCGGCGAAATATATAGTCGCTGGTGGAGCTGTAATGGCTACTTTAGGGGCCTTGAATGGTTGGATACTAATTCAAGGACAAATTCCAATGGCAGCTGCAAAAGATCATTTATTTCCAAAGATATTCGGCAAAACCAACAAGAACAATGCTCCTATATTAGGAATCATTCTGTCTAGCTGTTTAGCCTCTTTAGTTATGGGCCTAAACTTTTCAGATAGTCTGGTAAAAGCCTTTACCTTTATGATGAACTTGTCCACACTGTCAGTCCTCACTCCTTATTTATTGTCGGCAATAAGTTTGATTGTGCTTTTGAAAACGAAACCTGGAAATCATCTGTTTAAAATAGCAGTTGCTGTTTTAGCTATCCTATTTTGTATCTGGGTAATTTTTGGAAGTGGTCTCGAAGTTATCATCTGGGGTGTGGTACTGTTGATGGTTGGAATTCCATTTTATTTTGGACTAACAAAGAAGAATAGCTAAATTAGGTCATGGAAAAATTCTATATAGATCCAGATATTACCAAAGCAGAGACCTTACCTGCGAGTTTCTACAGAGATGATACCATCTTCGAGAAGATAAAAGAAGCGATCTTTGAAAAGACCTGGCAATGGATTGGAGATTCCAATTCCTTACTTCCTCTTTCAGAACATGTCTATCCTTTTACCTTACTTGATAATTATCTCACCGAACCTATGCTGTTGGTTAGGGATCAACAGGATGAGATCAAATGCTTAACAAACGTGTGCACACACAGAGGTAATCTTGTAGTTCATCATCCAGGAAAAGCCAAGCAATTAATGTGCATGTATCACGGCCGTAGATTTCACTTAGATGGTCGATATAAATCTATGCCAGAATTTGAAGAGACCAAAGACTTCCCAAGACCCTGTGACGATCTACATGAATTTCAATTGCGAAACTGGGGAAGCCACCTCTTTGTTGGGCTGAATCCTTTATTCGATTTTTCGGAAGCCATTGAGGTTATGAATGAACGAGTTGGATTTTTACCCCTTCATGAATTTAAATTAGATCCAACTAGAAATAAAGACTATGTGATCAATTGCCATTGGGCTCTGTACTGTGACAATTATTTAGAAGGTTTTCACATCCCATTTGTTCATGAAGACCTCAACGCCGCTTTAGATTATGGAAGCTATACCACTGAGATCTATAAACATTTGAATCTTCAAATAGGATACTCTGAAGGTGGAGATGAAACCTTTGACCTTCCCGAAGGACATCCCGATTATGGGAAACATGTAGCAGCTTATTATTATTGGGTATTCCCTAATATGATGTTCAACTTTTATCCATGGGGACTTTCAGTGAATATTGTAAAACCTTATAACAAGAACAAAACAAAGGTATCTTTTATCACTTATGTTTATGACGAGAGCAAGTTAGATACCGGTGCTGGTGCTTTATTGGATAAGGTAGAACGCGAGGATGAATTTGTAGTTGAAGGAGTGCATAAGGGACTGCAATCCAAATTTTATAAGGCGGGGCGATTCTCTCCTTCGCGTGAGCAAGGAGTCCATCATTTTCATTCTTTACTAGCCAAGTATTTAAATGAGTTTTAATCAAGTTTTGATCAGAAAATATAAAAAGGAGGAACTTAGTTCCTCCTTTTCTTATTATCGATAATTTGTTATTTGAAGTTTATTCTGTTATCAGAACATCGACCATTAACATGGGCCTAATAAGATCCAACCTCCTGAAACTCTTTCATACAAGTTTCCAAAATAAGTTACTAAGGAACCTATTGGGTAAGACACTCCACTTTGCCATTCAGAAACTCCATCACAAGGGCTAGTTGGAGTTACAGGATACATGAACTCTAAAGCTGTGATATCGTTTGCATTGAATTCTCCATCTTCACTAGTCGAGAAACATGCCTGCATAACAGATGTAACATCTCTACCCGTTGGAGTACCTGGAATATGAACTGCACCTGTTGAACCTTCACCCTCGTTACCTTGTGATGATGGTGGACAGCTTAAACGGTCAAACCAGTCTGAGTGACGGAAACCAACAGAATGACCAATCTCATGAACAATCACATGCTCATTTACATTTGTTGTAAATCCTTCAAGTCCGTAAATCTGAACAAACTTATAAGGCTCACCCGCTGAGTTAGGGAATCCAGCTGAACCTCCAGATCCTCCTGGAGTATTTACTGTATTATCATAAACAACCATATCTGCTGCTTGATAATTTGTACCAAAAGTTAAATTGAATTGTAAGGTAGTATTGATATTGTTGTAATTATCAACAGCCCACTGTAAAGCAGTTTGCGCTTTGCTTGATAAAGCTTGAGACCCACCAGTATATCCTAAAATATTGATTGTTTGGTTGCTACCTGTTACTAAATTGAAAGTTCTATACTGTTTGTTCTGACTTTGTTGCTCAATAAGAATGTTCAATTCTTTTTCAGTAAACGTAATGTCACTTCCAATATAAATTCTCTCTTCAATAGTTCCGTCCGGTAAATGGAAATCTCCTTTTGATACAATACCCACATCAATATCTAATTTACTGATACCATCTAATAGAGCTTGATCTGTAACCATTGTTCTACCGTCTAAATTATTGGTATTAATGATCACATCTCCTGCAATATCATTAGCAACAATATCTACATCTTCATCGTTTTCACACGAAGTAAAAGCAAACGCTAAGGTCAAAAAGCTGAAAACAGCGTACTTAATTAGTTTTTTCATTATTAATTGTATTTAATTATTTGAATCTTATGTCTTAAACAACAAGCTTGACGTCTCACATTCCAAATCATTTGTTCTGTCTTTTAAAGACAACAAGCAATAACAAAAAAACATCTATACTGCGGTTGGGGTCGGGTTCTATCAACTCTTCAAATTATCGCCATTTCTACTTATCACTTGAAAGTTTGTAGTAGCAGATACACTGAGAGCTAAAATGCTTTTATAGTGTTTTAAGCGTACAGCTTTGAACCAACAATTGAGGAATTCTCGCTGTGGTTTCGACAAATATTTTACTTCGAAGTTTGAGCAAGAAACAAAAACAAAAGGTTAAAGTCAATACCCTTTTTTAGTGAAATTTTCATCCCCAATTCGGGGGAGTATGAAATCAACACAAACAAATTTCAATACATTAGCTAGAAATTGATGTAATTAGAAGGGTGAAATAAACAGAATCCTACTCACGATTTTAGTTTATTCCATCTGTTTTTAGGAACTTGCACTCGATTTGAGCTATGATAAGTTCAATTCAGCTTGTAATTCACAATATGGATACTACCAAAACAAAACAAACCGATCCCAAAAGTTACGGATTGCTATCTATTGTAATCCCGGTATATAACGAAGAGGATAATGTAATTCCTCTTACTGAAAAGATTGATGAAGCTTTAAAGGGTTTTGATTATGAGATCATTTACATCGACGATTTTTCAACGGATAAGACCAAGGTCAATATCAACAAAATGAACAACGAGCGAGTTGTTTTGATAGAGCTCAGAAAGAACTACGGTCAGAGTCTAGCTTTAGCAGCGGGAATCGATTATGCTTCTGGAGAGTTCATTATTACTTTGGATGGCGATATGCAGAATGATCCGAGTGACATTCCGATGATGCTTCAAAAGACGGTTGAGGAAGATTGGGATGTTGTTACAGGGGTTCGGGCTAAACGAAAGGATAATATCGTAAGAACCTTACCTTCTAAGGTGGCGAATTTCATGATCAGAAGAGCTACTCAATTAAAACTTCAAGATCAAGGGTGTGCTTTAAAGGTATTCAGGAAAGAGATTGCTAAAGACCTCAATCTTTACGGAGAAATGCATCGCTTTATTAATCTTTTGGCACATTTAAATGGAGCAAAGATCTCTGAAGTTCCCGTAAAGCATCATGCCAGACAATTTGGTAAATCTAAATATGGATTAGGAAGAACTGTAAAGGTGATCAATGATATTTCTTTAATCATTTTTCAAAGAAAGTATTTACAGAGACCCATGCATATCTTTGGTAATTATGGTCTATTCTTTATCGCAATAGGACTGATCATAAATATTTATCTCTTAGTATTAAAACTTTTGGGAGAAGATATTTGGGGTAGACCTATTCTGATTCTGGGAGTGACGCTTCTTTTAATCGGTATTCAATTCTTTTTTATAGGGTTTATAGCGGATTTGATCATGAGAACTTATTATGAATCTCAAAGAAAACGTCCTTATAGAATTAGAAAAGTTCATACTCATTCTAATCCTTAGTGTTTAGTACATGAATAAAAAACTGATCAAACGTTTTGCTAAGATTGCCATCAGTGTTGCCCTATTGTATTTGGTATACACAAAGATTGATTTCACAAGTTTGGTTGATCTCTATAAAACATTAGATCTTCTCTATCTTTCTATCGCAATAGTTCTCTTTGTTTTATCCCAAGGAGTTTCTTCATTAAGGCTTAGCTACATTTTTCATAAGAACTCCTTACCTATAAGTCAAATGAGCAATTTGAAATTATATTTTGTTGGCATGTTCTATAATTTTTTTATCCCTGGAGGAATTGGAGGGGATGCTTACAAGATCATCATTCTTAAGAACAAGTTCAATTGGTCTGGAAAATTGATCACTAAGATTATTCTTTTAGATAGACTCTTAGGACTTCTTGCAATAAGTTGTCTTGCCGCAATAATTGCTTCCTATTTGTTCTTTGAGGAATGGTATTTTTTGATTTTGGGATTCATAATTGCCATTATATTCTTTTTACTGGCAAAAGTAGTTTTCAAGATTTTT
>CAZDKB010000040.1:0-22639 GCA_964505885.1 uncultured Flavobacterium sp. | reverse complement strand
TCGCGCAATTCTCTCTTGACTGAAATAATTAAGTCCATTATTCGTGGGCAAATGGAAATAGTCTACTTGGTAATCAGAATGAAGTGCAGCCGTTGTATTGTGTGTAATTCCGTCTGAATATAATTTTATTTGATTGATCCTTAATAAACTATTATCATCATTTGTAAATAAAGATTTTAAAGAAGCAATTTGTTCTGAATCATTGGCCTCAGGATAGGCCCATAAACCTAAATTAAATCTTGCTGTAAGCCTTCCTTCTGAGGCTAATCGCTGCCAGGTTTTATGTTGATCTCGTTTCCAATAAGTTCTTGCATCAGAAACTGAAGTAATACCATTCTGCGCCAATAAAGGCAAAACATATTGAATCATTCCGTTGTACTCTCCTTGTGCGTCATTCAAGTCTTCAACCGCTCTTTGAAAAACAATATCTCCTGCATTATCTATTAAAATACCATTTAACTCGCCATTTTCTTTCATTATTATTCCTCCTGTCGGATTATCAGATGAAACTGTTATTCCAGCTAATTGAAGTGCTCTTGAATTCACCCACATGGAATGTGAGGTTTCCTCCATAATGATTACGGGTGTATCAGGAGCAGCTTGATCTATAATCTCCAGAGGGTTTCTAGAAGCATTAAATAAGGTTTCTATTGAATATCCAAAACCAATCACCCAGGGAAGGTTCGGAAAGTTATCTACGGCACTTCTTATAGAATTAATGTAATTCTCGGCATTTGTTTCAAAGGCATCTAACTCAAAAACCGTAGTTGTTGCACCAACCTCCATTGGATGCATATGTACATCGTGAAAACCAGGTAAAACCAATTTTCCTTGAAGATTGATTCTAGAAGCATTTTCATCTGCAAAATTCTCTGCTTCGGCATTAGTGCCTACTAAAAGAATTCTCGTGCCATCGATCACCATGGCTTCAGACCAAGGTTGATCAGGATTAACAGTATAGATCCTAGCATTATAATAAACTCTTTGACTACTAGTTGGGTTTACTATTTCATTATCTTGACCAAGTCCAACTTCTGGGTTTGAGCATGACAAGGAAGTGACTATTACCAAAATTAATATGATTGGGTTCATTGTTTTCATTATTGATGTGTTTAAATTAGAAAACTTCTGTTTCAATATTCAAACAAGGAAACAATGAAAAACCCTACTTTTTAAAACGAAAAAAGCCTCGCGAATGCGAGGCCGAAATATTTTTGAAACAAAGACTACTGATTATCTATAGCTTCTTTGATCTTTCCTTCTAATTCATCCATTAATTCAGGATTGTCTTTGATCAATCCTTTTACAGAATCTCTACCCTGACCTAATTTGGTTTCTCCATAACTAAACCAAGATCCGCTTTTTTTAATGATTCCTAGATCAACTCCAATATCAAGCACCTCTCCTACTTTAGAGATTCCGGCACCATACATAATATCAAACTCAGCTGTTTGGAATGGTGGTGCTACTTTATTCTTTACAACCTTTACTTTAGTCGCATTACCAATTACTCTATCTCCATCTTTAATTTGAGTTCTTCTTCTAATATCTAAACGTACAGATGCGTAGAATTTTAATGCGTTCCCTCCAGTCGTTGTCTCTGGATTTCCAAACATCACTCCGATCTTTTCACGTAATTGATTAATGAAAATCACCGTACAATTCGTTTTACTAATTGTAGCTGTAAGTTTTCTTAGTGCTTGAGACATTAAACGAGCATGTAATCCCATTTTTGAATCTCCCATCTCACCTTCAATCTCCGACTTCGGTGTAAGTGCAGCAACAGAATCGATCACAACAATATCAATCGCTCCAGAACGAATTAAATTATCAGCGATCTCTAAAGCTTGCTCTCCATGATCAGGTTGAGAAATAATCAAGTTATCAATATCTACTCCTAAGTTTTCAGCATAAAAACGATCAAACGCATGTTCTGCATCAACAAATGCAGCGATACCACCTGCTTTTTGAGCCTCGGCAATCGCATGTATAGTCAATGTTGTTTTTCCTGATGATTCAGGACCATAGATCTCAACGATTCTCCCTCTTGGATATCCTCCTACTCCTAAAGCTAAATCCAATCCTAAGGATCCTGATGAAATAGCTTCTACATCTTCTACAACACTATCTCCCATTTTCATTACAGCTCCCTTACCATAAGTCTTATCTAGCTTATCTAAAGTGAGTTGTAACGCTTTGAGTTTAGCTTGTTTTTCTTTATCTGTTGACATATTCTTTTGCTGATTATTTGTTTAAAAAAAGTGAAAGCAAGGTACAAAATTAAGTCGGTAATTTTAATCAATAACCAATGGGTTACTAACAAAATTTTGCAACAAAATCTATATTAAATTGTAATAAAAAATGAGGCTTGTTACCCTAAAAACAAAGAATTATTCCCTTATCATTTTTATATGTGGAATTCCATCTTCCAAGTATCCTTCGCCCATTTGCTCAAAACCATGTGAATTATAAAACTTAGTTAGATAAGTTTGAGCAGATATAAGAATCTTATTATCTTGAAAATTATCCAGTATAAACTGAATGGATTGTGCAACTAGATTATGCCCATATTTATATTGTCTTTCTTCTTCTTTAACTACAATTCTACCTATACTCGGGAGATCAAAGTAATCCCCAGAATCGAAAATTCTAGAATACGCAATGAGCTGGTTATTTTTAAATCCTAGTACATGGAAAGCTTTTTGATCTTTATTGTCTACATCTTGATAGACACAATTTTGCTCAACCACAAAAACCTCAGATCTTAATCTTAGCATTTCATAGATTTCAACAGAAGTTAATTCTGAAAAATCTTTTACTTGAAAGTTTACCATTAACAAGCGGGAATTTTATCTACACGTTTTTGATGACGTCCTCCTTCGAATTCAGTATTCAAGAAAGTTTCTACCATTTTTATGGCCTGAGGGATTGCTGTATATCTTGCTGGAATGCAAAGTATGTTGGCGTTATTATGTTGTCTGATCAATTCCACTATTTCAGAAGTCCAGCACAATCCAGCTCTAATCTCTTGATATTTATTCGCAGTCATTGCAACACCGTTAGCACTACCACAAATTAAAATTCCAAAATCTGATCTTTTTTCAGCAACATCTTTTGCAACAGGATGAACAAAATCTGGGTAATCAACACTATCTAAAGAATCAGTACCATGATTGTGAACTGTAATACCTTTAGATTCTAAATATTCAACAATTGCAAATTTATAATCTGGCCCTGCATGGTCGTTACCGATAGAAATAGTCATAAGATATTGGTTTTAATAGGATTAATCCCTGCAAAAATACAAATACCTGTGGTTATCAACAGCTTTCAACATTTGATTTTTTCAAAGTCTTAATAACTAGCTATAAACAAGTGCTTTAATCAATTTTAGTAAAATGTTAAGAACTATCTGTAAGTATTAAAAAAAATATTTGAATTTCTAGAAATTTATTACAATACAAGGGTAGAACTGATATATACAACCAAAGTTGTTAGTTTTTAATGAACATTTATTAACACTGAATTTCCATTTTGTTTACAGTCAAAAAAGAAAAAGAAATTCATATTTATCTGTTAAGAGTAGTTAATAACTTTTGTTAATAAACTTAGGTTTAAACTGATTTTAAAGCGTTTGACTCTTTTATAAACTGTGAATTGTTTTTGATAAGTGAGAAATCAAAAAAAGCAGCTAAAATTTTATTGGAGAAATTCACAGTATATAATAACCATCATATTTAAAATTTAAAAAAAGAGAACAAAATTATAATTATAAGGATTGTTAATAATTTTCAAAGAAGTGAAAAGTTTCAGATCTAGAAAAAGTAGAGAATATTAATGAATGAAAAAGTAAAAAAGAAAAGAGTATTTAAACGCTCTTTTTAACTTTAGTATTAGAGTAAGTAGAATCTGTTGAGATCTCAACTTTCTCAACGGATTTAGTTTCATCTAGTTTGGTGTGAATAGAACCAATGATGATTCCTACTCCTGCTATGAAGATGAAAATGAATAAAGCAATTATTTTTCTTAAGTCTTTCACTTAGTATTGATTGTATATAGTAAAGACGAGGCATTTTAACAATCGTTACAATTTCCTTAAGATTTTTTTAACTTTTATTGAAAAATTGAATAGCCTCAGGAATAAGAGAAACCTTAAGAGACCCTTTTCCAATAAGCTCACCATCTGCTTCAATATATGAGGGCGTTGAAGATAATTCCTCTATTTCAATAGAAGTTACCTTATGAGTTTCTACTTTTTTATGATTTACAATGTTTCCATTATATAACCCAGGGAGGTTGAGAACTAAATCAAAAAATGAAAAGTTTTTAGCAATCGTAAGATCTAATAATCCGTCTTTTGGATCCGATTCTTTTGTCATTTGCATTCCACCCCCAGAATATTGACAGATTCCAAATAAGATCATTAAACACTTCTCCTCTACTTGCTGATTATTGAACTTTATATGAAATCTATTTTTTTTATAGAATAATAAACCTTGGAGTCCGCTAAGTAAATATGCAATAGAACCGAATCGTTTTAGGGAATTGAGTTTCTTTACAACGTACCCGTCATATCCTATACCTGCCAAATTATTGTAATATTCTTCTTGACCATTAGAATGAGTGATTTTTCCTATGTCCTGAAAATCTGTTTTATTGTTAACAATGATATCTATTGATCCTTCGATTGAATTTGGAATATTATAGGTTCTCACCCAATCATTTCCGGTACCTAGTGGAATGATCCCAAGTTTGATATCTGAACTTTTTATATATCTTTGACCCATAATTCCATTCACGGTATGATGTAGGGTTCCATCTCCACCTACAACGATAATGTTCCGAAAACCTTTTTGAATTGCTTTATCAACCAAAGAGATCTCATCTTTTTGTTGTTTGGTAAATTCAAAAGAAAAATCAATGTTCTTAGAATTGAGAATATCTTGAATTGACTGCCAGGATCTTTTGAAGTTCCTTTGCCCGGCGTTGGGGTTTACAATCAAAAACAAAGAGTTTTTCTGGGTCATTAGTAAGTGAATGTTTAAAACAATAAAAACAAATCAATGAGCAAAGTACAAAAAGCAATCATAATGATTTATTAATCTTTAATGGCTGGTATTAATTTGTACTTTAGACTCATCTTATAAAACCATTTATGGGAAGAAAAAAGAAGAAAATTTATAAAAAGAAAGGAAGGGTTATCAAAGATCTAACAAGAAATATCTTTAAAATCCTAAATGAAGATAGTAGTAAGTATTATAACTACAAGCAAATTGCTGCTAAAATGGGAATTACCGATACCGATGGTAAAACTCAAATTCTTCAGAAGCTTGTAGAGTTAAAAGCTAAGAAAAAGATTAAAGAAATAGATAGAGGAAAGTATCAGATCAATGAAGATAGAAAGTACTTCATAGGTACATTAGATGTTACTCGATCGGGTAATGCTTATTTCATTTGTGATGATTTCGAGACAGATATTTTTGTTCCTTCGGTTAATCTAGGAAAAGCCTTACATGAAGATGTAGTTAGAACTTATGTTTATCAAAGAAAACGAAGTAGAAAGTTAGAAGCTGATGTTGTAGAAATTATTGAAAGAGCCAAACAAGAGTTTGTTGGGACTTTACAAATGAGTAAGAACTTTGGTTTTGTAATTACAGATAACGATAGAATTCATGTTGATATTTTTGTTCCAAAAAGTAAGATCAACGGAGCCGAACATGGTGAAAAAGTGGTTGCTAAACTAACGGATTGGCCAGATAATTCTAAAAATCCGTTTGGTAAGATTACTCAAGTTTTAGGAATGCCTGGTGATCATGATACAGAGATACATTCAATTTTATTGGAGTATGGTTTACCTTATGAATTTCCGAAAAATATCGAAGAAGAAGCTTCGAAATTACCTATTGAAATTACCAAAGAAGAGATTTCAAAGCGACGAGATATGCGAGCAGATCTCACCTTTACCATTGATCCGAAAGACGCTAAAGATTTTGATGATGCTTTGTCATTTACAAAATTGGAAAATGGTAACTACGAGGTTGGAATTCATATTGCCGATGTATCTCATTATTTACAATCTAATACAAATCTTGATAGAGAAGCTTATGGAAGAGCAACTTCTGTTTATTTGGTAGACAGAGTAGTTCCTATGTTACCAGAAATGTTGTCGAATGGAGTTTGCTCGTTAAGACCGAATGAAGAGAAACTTACTTTCTCTGCAGTATTTGAAATCAACGAAAAAGCAGAGGTAGTTGATCAATGGTTTGGAAGAACAGTTACTTACTCGGATAAGCGTTTTGCTTACGAGGAAGCTCAGGCTATTATAGAGTCTAAAAAGAATTTGGTTCCAGAGAACGTTTCTTTAACAGGTGAAACTTATGAAGTTGATGAAGACATTGTTGAAGCAATTTTAAAACTAGATGAATTAGCAAAGATCTTACGTAAAAAACGAATGAAAGCTGGAGCAATTTCTTTTGATAGGATAGAGGTGAAGTTCCACTTGAATGAGGAGCTTGATCCGACCGGAGTTTATTTCAAAGAAGCAAAAGACGCGAATAAACTGATCGAAGAATTCATGTTACTAGCCAATAGAAAAGTTGCTGAATTCATTGGAAAGGGCAGGAGAGGACCCACAAATAAAACCTTTGTTTATAGAGTTCACGATGAGCCCGATATTGAAAAATTAGCTGCTCTTCAGAATATGGTCTTTAAGTTTGGATATAAAATGAATACTCAAACAAGAGAATCAACTTCAGAAAGTATCAATCAATTGTTGAAAGATGTACATGGGAAAGCAGAGGCAAATATGGTAGAAACTCTTGCTATTAGATCCATGAGTAAAGCCGCTTATACCACAATGAATATAGGTCATTATGGATTGGCTTTTGACTATTATTCTCACTTTACTTCACCCATACGTAGGTATCCAGATGTGATGACGCACAGATTACTGCAGCACTATTTGGACGGGGGTAGTTCTCCGAAAATGGATGATTATGAAGCTCGATGTAAACACTCTTCTAAAATGGAAGAATTAGCAGCTAAAGCTGAAAGAGATTCTATTAAATATATGCAAGTGAAGTATATGGAAGATCACAAAGATGAAGAGTTTCCTGGAGTAATTTCTGGAGTAACCGAATGGGGTATTTATGTTGAGATCGTTTCTAATAAATGCGAAGGAATGGTAAGGATTAGAGATATAAAAAGCGATTATTATATCTTCGATGAAGAGCAATTTGCTATTGTAGGTCAGTCTACAAAACACATGTATCAATTAGGTGATGAGGTAGTAGTTAAAGTAAAACATACGGATCTAGAAAGAAAACACTTAGATTTTGATCTTATAGAAGATTGATATTTGTTAGTATTTTAAGAGCTTTTACTACAATAAATCCTAGATTTAAACTTTATATTGGTATAGTTATTGGAACTTTCCTAATCAAACAAAAAAATTATGAAGAAAGTATTTCTTATTGCATCCTTAATGATCTCGCAATTGATAGTTTCTCAAACAACAATTATCAAGGAATTGGGTGATTTCACCGAACTTAAGGTTTACAACGGAATCGAGCTAGAATTGATCCGTACAGAGGATCAACAAAAAGCTGAAATTACTGGAGAGAAAGCGGAAAAAGTAAAGATTAAAAATAATGGAGGTAAGTTAAAGTTCACTTTAAAATTTCCAGATCTTTCTGCGGATGGAAAAGTATTGGTAAAATTATATCACAAGTCGGATATCCAAGTGATCGACGGGAATGAAGGTGCCACGATAACAGGTAAAGATATTGACCAAACCCATTTAGAAGTCAGGTCTCAGGAAAGAGCTTTTATTAACTTGGTTATTAAGACCAAGCATTTAAAAGTAAAATCTTCGTCTGGAGGAATCATCAAATTAACAGGCTCTTCTAAGAATCAAGATATAGATTCTGATCTTTATGGAGTTTATCACGGATATGGATTAAAAGTTTCTGACCTAAGTGAATTACGTGTAGGAAGTGGAGCAAAAGCAGAGATCAATGCTGGTGAAACTTTAAAAGCAAAGGTTACATTTGGAGGTTCTATTTTTTATAAAGGGAACCCTGAAGTGATAAAAGATAAGAAGGTTGCGGGAGGAATTATCAAACAGGTAGAATAATTCACTAAGCTAAGGCTACAGCAGACCAGTCTTATAAATTAACTTGCAATATCTAGAGATTAGAATTGATTATAATATCAATTCTGTATTTCGTTGCTTTTTGTATCTTTGTACCACAAATTAAGAGACAGATGTTAGTATCAAACATATTTTTAGGAATGATAGGCGCGCCACAGGTAATCATTATTGTTGTGGTGATTTTATTATTATTTGGTGGAAGAAAAATTCCAGAATTAATGAGAGGCCTTGGAAGCGGAATAAAAGAATTTAAAAACGCTTCAAAAGAAGATTCAGACGAAAAACTAGAAGAAAAGAAATAAAAAAAGCTCCGATCATCGGAGCTTTTCTTTTATATATAGGTTTGTTTTAGAACCGAACTGCAGTTCCTGAAGCAGTTACCATAAGCATTCCGCCGTTAGCACCTACAGTTTCATAATCGAGATCAATTCCTATCACTGCATCTGCTCCTAATCTCATAGCAGCATCTTGCATTTCGGATAGAGCAGTGTCTTTAGCTTCTCTTAAAACTCTTTCATAAGATCCGGATCTACCTCCTACGATATCTCGAATTCCAGCAAAGAAATCTTTAAAAATATTGGCTCCGATAATGGTTTCACCAGTAACAATTCCTAAATATTCACTAGCGGTTTTACCATCTACTCCATTGGTTGTTGATAATATGATTCTATTCATCTTTTTTCTTGTTTTTTGCTTCTTTCATAGCCTCTCCAATTTGATTACTAGCTGTAAAACTAGCCACCATATTGTTTAACATATCACTTCCTGCTTGAGGCGAGTTTGGTAATAAAATTAAGTTTGTATTGGTCTCTTCACCGATTGATTGTAAGGTGTCATAATGCTGAGTTACAACAATCAATGCTGATGCTTCTTGTGAGTTGATTCCCACTTTGTTCAACACTTCTACAGACTCTTCAAGTCCACGAGCGATCTCTCTTCTCTGATCCGCAATACCTTGACCTTGCAGTCTTTTGCTTTCCGCTTCTGCTTTTGCTTTTTCTACAATTAAGATACGTTGCGCATCTCCTTCAAACTGAGCTGCTATTTTCTCACGCTCGGCAGCATTAATTCTGTTCATGGCAGCTTTTACCTGAGAATCTGGATCAATATCAGTAACAAGTGTTTTGATAATATCATAACCATACTCTAACATATATTCTTGAAGTTCTCTTTTAACGGCAATTGCGATATCATCTTTCTTTACAAAGACATCATCTAATTTCATCTTTGGAACTTCTGCACGCACTACGTCAAATACGAATGAAGTGATCTGATCATGTGGATATTCTAATTTATAAAAGGCATCATACACCTTCTCTTTGATCACTAAATACTGAACAGAAACCTTTAATTTAACGAATACATCGTCCAAGGTTTTGGTTTCTACAATAACATCTAATTGTTGAATTTTAAGACTTAACCGTCCGGCAATTCTATCAACTACAGGAATTTTCATTTGTAATCCAGACTGGCGAATACTTTGATATCTACCAAATCTTTCGATAACTGCAGCGGTCTGTTGGCGCACGATAAAGAAGGCACCGATCAAAATAATAAAGCTGAAAAATACAGCGGCGTAAATAAAATATATACTCATAACGTTCTTTTTTAAAATGTTAGTTGTTAAAGATACTAGAATAAGTATCTATTTACAAGACGCAAAAAAAAGAAAACGTTACAAAAAGATGTAGTTAGCCTTTACGCTTTATGTTAGTTTGATGCTTCTTCCACTTTTTAAATTCTTTTGCGGAAAGAACAGGTTTTAAAACAGAATCTAGAACTTTTTCTTTGGCTTTGATCTCATCTGCGATGGGTTTAAAACCTTCACTTACTTCTTTGTAAGCATTTTGAAGAACAGAATAATCTCTTGTGTCAAGAACCGCTTGTTGAGCTGCTTCAATTTTGGTTTTTGCATTCCCTAATAGGAACCCATTGATTCTTTTTACATCTCTGATTTCTCTGTTGAATTTATTGAAAATGGTCACAACTTTCTTGTAGTTATCAGCAGATTCTTTGATCTTCAGTCTTTTTAAAATCTTATCAATGTCATAGATTGTTAGACCTACAGCCTTTTCAATATTGAATTCAGGTTTTCTTTGTGCACTTGTGGTACCAGGAGTTCTATCAACTACACGTTGTCTTTGTCTTCCAGGAATAAATTGTGCTTCTGCTGCTAAAGAGAAGAGAATAAATAAGATGAATACTATATTTTTTTTCATGATAATTCTTTTACGATCTTATGAATACGATGAAGGGTTTCTTCTTTGCCGATCATCTCTATTATGTCAAATAAATGAGGTCCTTTTAAAGCACCTACTAAACTTAAACGCAAAGGCTGCATCACTCTTCCAAAACCAATTTCTCTGTCTGTGATCCATGCCTTTACTTGGGTTTCTATTTCTGAAGACGAGAAGTTCTCGACCTTTTCAATAACCTCAGCAACTTCTGCTAATATTGTGCCAGTATTTTCTTTCCATTGCTTTTTCGAAGCTTTCGCATCATATTCTTTTGGTGTTTCAAAAAAGAAAGACCCTAGATCCCAGAAATCAGCCACAAAAACAGCTCTTTCCTTGATCAAAGAAACAACTTTTTCAACATATGCCTTTTCTGGCTTTACTTCGAAGCAGTTGTTAAAGGATTCAATAAACAAATCGGCTAATAAAGAATCCTTTTTGGTTTGAAGGTATTGCTGGTTAAACCACTTTGCTTTGTCTGGGTTAAACTTCGCTCCTGATTTACTGACTCTTTTTAGATCAAAGGCTTCTGTTAATTCTTCTAAAGAGAAGATCTCTTGTTCCGTACCCGGGTTCCAACCGAGTAGTGAAAGCATATTGATAAAAGAGTCTGAGAAATAGCCATCTTCTCTATATCCACGTGAAACATCTCCTGTTTGTTCGTTCTTGTATTCTAAAGGAAATACAGGAAAACCTAATTTATCGCCGTCTCTCTTACTTAATTTTCCTTTTCCTACAGGCTTTAATATCAATGGTAAATGAGCAAACTTTGGTGATTCCCATTCGAATGCACGATACAAAAGAACATGAAGTGGGAGAGAAGGCAACCATTCTTCACCACGTATCACATGAGAGATTTCCATTAAATGATCATCTACAATATTTGCCAAATGATATGTTGGCATACCATCAGCTTTGAACAACACTTTATCATCTAAGATATTCGTATCAATTTTGATTGTTCCACGAATTTCATCTTCCAAGATCAATGTTTCATCTTGAGGAGATTTGAAACGGATAACATAATTCTCTCCTGATTCGATTCTGTTTACAACCTCTTCAGCTGATAAAACCAAAGAGTTTACAAGCCTTCCTTTTTCTCTGTTGTGCCAGTTATAGATAAAGGTTTTTCCTTCGGCTTCGTGTTGTTTTCTATGCGCATCCAACTGCTCTGGTGTATCAAAAGCATAATATGCCCAACCAGATGCTATTAATTGATCCGCATATTGCTTGTAAAGATGCTTTCTTTCAGACTGACGATAAGGACCATAACTTCCTTTATTAGGACCCTCATCAAATGGAATATTACACCAATCTAAGGCATCAATGATATATTGTTCTGCATTAGCAACATAGCGCGTTTGGTCAGTATCTTCAATTCGTAAAATAAAAGTTCCTCCATGCTTTTTTGCAAAGAGGTAATTATACAAAGCAGTTCTTACACCTCCCATGTGTAATGGTCCTGTTGGACTCGGTGCAAAACGTACGCGTACCTTAGAATTCATTCGCTTTTAATTTATGCTGCAAAGATACTTTTCTATAAGCAGAAACAAAACTCTCTTTTCACCATTTCTCTTGCTTACAGGGTTTAACATAAATTTTGAGAATTTTCATGGATAAATCCCTTATTTTTATAGGTTCATGAAGGGATTTCAGCACATACAACAGAAATTAGAGGTTTTTTATAAGAAGTATTATACGAATGAACTCATCAAAGGGTCGATTTTATTCAGTGCCCTGGGTTTGTTGTATCTTATCTTTACCCTCTATCTTGAGTATTTTCTTTGGTTAGAGCCATTAGCAAGAACTCTGCTATTCTGGATTTTTATTGCTGTAGAGTGCTATTTACTCTACCGATTTATTCTTTTACCAATAGTTCAACTTACCAAAGTAAAAAAGGGTATTTCTGATGTGCAATCTTCAAAGATCATTGGAAACCATTTTCCGGAGGTACAAGATAAACTTTTGAACATTCTCCAACTGAAAGCAGAAAGTGATGATACGGAGTTGGTGCTTGCAAGTATTGATCAAAAAGCCAAGGAAATACAACCGATTCCTTTCCAAAAGGCTATTGATTTTAAAGGAAATATCAAGTATATAAAGTATTTGGCGATTCCAGTTTTGATCTGGGCCATATCATTGATTGGAGGAACCACAAAAGAGTTAGAAAAAAGTTTCTCTCGGGTGGTGAACTTTCAGAAAGAATACATTCCTCCCGCACCTTTTGAGTTTGCTTTAGAAACTAGCGAGCTTAAAGTTATACAAGGAAACTCTTTTAATTTAGCGATAACGACTATAGGGGAGGTGTCACCGGAAGAGGTAAAGGTGTTTTATAAGGGTCAGGAGTATTTTATGCAACAGAAGTCTAACGGACTTTTTGCCTTTACGTTTACAAACGTATTAGAGCCTATAGAGTTTTATTTGGAGGCGAATACCGTGAAGTCTTTGCCTTATACTTTGGAAGTAATTAAAACCCCCACAATTCAGAACATTCTTTTAGATATAGATTACCCTTCTTATACTAGCAAAAAGGATGAAACAATTCAAAATACAGGAAGTTTATTAGTACCAGAAGGATCAAAGATCAAATGGAATGTTAAGACCAATCAAACAGAATCGGTTGATTTCATTCAGAATGACAAACGTATTCCCTTTGATAGCGAAGCTGAAGATCTCTTTGTTTATGAGAAGTTAATTAGGGAAAATCAAGCTTACCAGATAGCCTCATCAAACCAGGCTCTTCAAGATTATGAAAAACTCCCCTACAATATCAAAGTTGTCAAAGATGAGTTTCCGAATATCTTGGTTCAATCTAATATAGATAGTATACTTAGAGGGGATGCTCAGTTTGCCGGACAGATATCAGATGATTACGGTATTAGCTCCCTTGAATTGATCTATTATGATCAGGATTATCCAGCACAGCAAGCAGTTAAGAAGATTGAAATTACAAAGGCCAACCTTCAAACCTTTTTCTATGAATTTCCAAAAGGATTAGAACTGAAAGAAGCTACAGATTATGAGTTATTTTTTAGAGTTTTTGATAATGATGCGGTTAATGGAAGAAAAAAAGCGATTAGCAAGAAGTTCAGTTACCGTCAAAAATCGGAGGCAGAAATAGAGGACGAAATTCTACAAGAACAAAGGAATACGATCAATGAATTAGAGAATACGATTCAGAAGCAAAAGGATCAAAAGAAAGCACTTGATGAGCTTCAGAAAGAGATTCAGAATAAGAAGGACATCAACTGGAACGACAAGAAAAAAGTAGATCAATTTATCAAACGTCAGAAGCAGTATAAGCAGATGATGGAGCGTCAGACAGATAACCTGCAAGAGACCCTTGAAGAGAAATCTGAGCAGGAGGAATCCATGACAGACAAGAAAAATGAATTGCAGAAAAGAATTGAAGAGCTGAAGAAACTAGATCGTCAGAAGAAGTTGCTAGATGAGCTTCAGAAAATGGCCGAGAAGCTAGATAAGGAAGACCTTGTTCGAAAAGCCAAGCAGTTAGCAGAGGAGAATAAGCAACAAGAGAGAAGTTTAGAGAGAATTCTAGAGCTTACCAAGCGATACTATGTGGAGGAGAAAAGTTTACAGTTGGCAAATAAGCTAGAGGAGTTGTCTAAAAAACAAGATAGCTTATCTAATAATCTTGAAAACACTTCAGAGAAACAACAGGAAATTAATAAGGAGTTTGACAAGATTTCTGAAGAGATGGATCAGCTTCAAAAGGACAATGAAGACCTGAAAGAGCCGATGGATATTCCGGACCTTGAAGAAGAAAAAGAAGACACGAAAAAGGATCTTCAGAACTCTGAAAAAAACTTACAAGAGAATCAAAAGAACAAAGCTCAGAAGAATCAGAAAAGTGCATCTAAGAAGATGAAGAAAATGAGTCAGCAAATGCAGGCTGCCATGGATATGATGCAGAGTCAGATGGTTGAGGAGAACACCGAAGACCTCAGGAAAATCCTGGAGAATTTGATCACTTTCTCTTTTGAACAAGAAGGCTTGATGAATGAGTTTGATGAGATTTCTGTCCGTCATCCAGACTTTGGCAAGAACCTCAAAAAACAAAACGAAATAAGACGTTACTTTGAGCATATTGATGATAGCTTGTATGTCTTGTCTATGAGAGTTCCTCAGATATCATCAAAGATTCAAACAGACTTGTCTAATGCTCATTATAACCTTGACCAATCTTTGGAGAATTTTGCAGAAAACCGTTTTAGTAGTGGTTTGTCGAATCAACAATATGTTATGACTTCGGCGAATAATCTGTCGGATTTCTTAAGCGATATGCTCGATAATATGCAGAACAGTATGAGTTCAGGAAAAGGAAAAGGCAAGGGAAATAGTTTTAGTCTTCCAGATATTATTCAGAAGCAAAAAGGCTTATCCGAAAAAATGAAGCAGGGAATGCAGAAGGGAAAAGGACAAAAGCAAAAAAACGGCAAAGAAGGTAAGGACGGAAAGCAAGGGCAGCAAGGAAAGGAACAAAACCAAGGTGAAGGAACTCAGCAAGGAGATGAAGAAATGAATGGAGATCTGTTTAAGATTTACCAGCAGCAACAAGCCTTACGACAAGAGTTAGAAGACGCGATTAAAAAAGGTGGTAATGGAGCAGGTGATGCTAAAAAAGCATTAAAAACCATGGAACAGTTAGAGAATGAAATTTTAGAAAAAGGATTCAGTCAAGGAACACTCCAAAGAATGCAACAATTGGAATATGAACTACTAAAATTGGATAAGGCGGCTTTTGAACAAGGAAGAGATAAAAAAAGAAAGTCCAACACCAATTTGGATGCTTTCCGAAAAAGAAAAATAAGAGAACTTCAATTTAAAAAACTGTTTTACAACCAGATTGAGATTTTAAACAGACAATCACTACCTTTGCAGGAAAATTTTGAAAAGAAGGTTAAAGACTACTTTTCAAAGAAAACCAAAGAGTGATAACGTTTAATTACGAGACTGATTTTGAACTAGATAATGAAGCCTTAATAATGGTTTGGGTTTCTAATGTGATAACTAGGGAAGATAAGAAGGTGGGGGAGATCAATTATATTTTTTGTGATGACGAATATCTTCACAAGATCAATCTAGAATTCTTGAACCATGATGATCTTACAGACATCATTAGTTTCGACTACACCCTTGGAAATATTATTAACGGAGATCTTTATATTTCAGTAGAAAGGGTTAGAGAAAACGCATCAATCTTTAACGTTACATTTCAAGATGAATTACACAGGGTGATGATTCATGGAATTTTGCACTATTTAGGTTTAAAAGATAAAACAGAAACTGAAAAACAAGTGATGAGAAACAAAGAAAATGATTGTTTATTAATTTTAAATAATTAATAATCAGTTGTTTAAGTTTTTGTTTCACGTGGAACTATGAGTTTATTCAATACAACATATGATGTAATTGTAGTTGGTGGTGGACACGCAGGAAGTGAAGCCGCGGCGGCAAGTGCTAACATGGGTGCCAAAACCCTACTGATTACAATGAATCTTCAGAACATAGCTCAGATGAGCTGTAATCCGGCAATGGGTGGAATAGCAAAAGGTCAGATTGTTAGAGAGATCGATGCATTGGGCGGTTATAGCGGTATAGTTACCGATAAAACTGCGATTCAGTTTAAGATGTTGAATAAATCAAAAGGTCCTGCTATGTGGAGCCCTAGAGCTCAGTCGGACAGAATGATGTTTGCAGAGTGCTGGAGAAACATGTTGGAACAGACAGAGAATTTGGATTTCTACCAAGATTCTGTTAACGGCTTGTTATTTGACGGAGATAAAATTGTAGGGGTAAAAACTGCTCTAGGTTTACAGATTAAATCCAAAACAGTCATTGTAACTGCAGGTACTTTTCTAAATGGCCTGATTCATATTGGTGAAAAAACTTTTGGAGGAGGTAGAGCGGGTGAAGGATCCTCTACAGGGATAACTGAAGATTTGGTAGCTAAAGGATTTGAATCGGGAAGAATGAAAACCGGTACACCTCCAAGAGTTGATGGAAGATCATTGGATTATACAAAAATGGAAGAGCAACCGGGAGATAATGATCCTGAAACTTTTTCTTATTTGGACACAGAACCGTTAACAGAGCAAAGATCTTGTTATTTGACTTATACAAATAAGGAAGTGCATGAATTGTTAAGAGATGGCTTTGATCGCTCTCCAATGTTTAATGGAAGAATTCAATCAACTGGGCCAAGATATTGTCCGTCTATAGAGGATAAAATTGATCGTTTCGCAACCAAGGAAAGACATCAAATTTTTGTTGAACCTGAGGGTTGGAATACCGTAGAGATCTATGTTAATGGGTTTTCTACTTCATTGCCCGAAGATATTCAGGATAAGGCCATTCGATTGATACCAGGTTTTGAGAATGTAAAGTTCTTTAGATATGGTTATGCGATTGAATACGATTATTTCCCGCCGACGCAATTAAAGCATTCTTTAGAAACAAAGTTGATTGAGAATTTGTTTTTCGCAGGTCAGATTAATGGAACTACGGGTTATGAGGAAGCGGCTGCGCAAGGATTAATGGCAGGAGTAAATGCAGCATTAAAAGTACAAGAAAGGGAACCATTTATTCTGAAGAGAAGTGAAGCTTATATTGGGGTTTTGATTGACGACTTGATCACGAAAGGAACGGAAGAACCTTATAGAATGTTTACTTCTAGAGCAGAGTATAGAACACTGTTAAGGCAAGATAATGCAGACCGTCGATTAACTCCAATGGCTTTTGAGTTAGGTTTGGCTTCACAAGAAAGGTTAGATAAGGTTGAAGAAAAGACTAAGAAAACACAACGTTTTATAAAGTTCTTGGAAGAGACTAGTGTTACTAGCACGATAATGAATCCGATTCTAGAGTCTAAAGGTTTAGCACCTATTAAACATTCAATGAAAATGTATAAGATTGCAGCAAGGCCTCAATTAACTTTGGAAGATTTTAAAGGAATTGAATCTGTTGCGGCCTTTATAGAATTAGAAGAAATAGATCAAAAAATAATTGAACAAGTTGAGATACACTTGAAATACTCTGGCTATATTGCAAAAGAAAAAGCAAACGCAGACAAACTGAATCGCTTGGAAAACGTAGTGATCCCCCAAACCTTTGACTATGATAAAGTGAAGTCGTTGTCGTATGAAGCTAGAGAAAAATTAACCAAAATTCAACCCGCTACCATATCTCAAGCAAGCAGAATAAGTGGTGTTTCACCGAGTGATATTTCGGTTCTGCTGGTGTACATGGGAAGGTAAAAACGGGAAGCTTTTAATAGATGTTCCACATGGAACATCGCCTAATTTTGTCTAATGAAAGAAAAAGAACTTCATAGGGGGGTGGTTCCTTTTTTGAATTGTAAAGACTACTTAGTTTCGGAAGAAACTTATGAGATCATGCTCAACCAAGAGAATGAGATGTTGGTAACATCTCCTATTCCTGCTGATTTAGAAAAATACTACGATTCTGAAGATTATCAATCTCACCATAATCAGAAAAAAAACTTTCTAAATTTTATCTACAATACGGTAAAGAAAAGATCCTTTAGAAAAAAAGAATCTTTATTTCAGAGTGGAAATTGTCAAAAATCCATTTTAGATATTGGTGCAGGTACCGGTGAGTTTTTACTCTATTGTAAAGATCTAGATCATAAAGTTACAGGGACAGAACCCAGTGCTTCGGCAAGAAAAGTTGCAGAACAGAATGGAATAAGTTTGCATGAATCTATTGATGAAGTCATAAACCAAAAGTTTGATGTCATCACAATGTGGCATGTTTTGGAACATATTCCTAACTTGTTTGAGTGTTTGTCTCAATTGAAATCCATGTTAAAGGAAGATGGAAAATTGATAATCGCTGTTCCTAACTTTAAAAGTTACGATGCGAATTATTATAAAGAATTTTGGGCAGCCTATGATGTACCCAGACATCTTTGGCACTTTTCTCAAAAGTCAATTAAGAACTTGTTTAGCTCTGTGAAAATGAATGTGGTTAAAACCCATCCGATGAAGTACGATTCATTTTATGTTTCATTATTGAGCGAAAAACACAAAACAGGAAGAACAAATTATTTGAAAGCTTTTTGGGTTGGATTTAAATCAAACAGAGCTGCTAGTAAAACTTCTGAGTATTCTTCGCTGATTTATGAGTTAGAACACATATAAAACGTAAATACATCGAGTTTAATAGACTTAATAGGGCCGATAAGTATAGTTGCTCCAAAAAATAATAAAAGAGCCTTAGAAGAGCTCTTTTTTATATAGTTGTTATAAATTTTGATTATTGTTTTTCAGTTTTTTAATAACTTTTCCTTATGTGTGTTTACACGAGTATATAAAGACCAAAAATTGTGATGATAAAATACACTGCCAAGGTCATGGCTCCTGCATAATCTTTTGCCAATCTCTGACCAATCAATAAGAAAATCAAAGTAAGTGCACTTAGTTCAACTCCGTAGATTGCAAATTCCTTCACCCCTCCGGTGATAATTTGATAAATACCAACGATCATAAATAAGGCAGCGATTACCTCTGTGAGTAAAATGATTCCTAAAAGAAGAGGAACCGCATTTTTTAAAGGAGAGTTTTTAAAATGATCTTTTATAAAACTAAGATTACCATTCCAGTCTACCATTTTGTCAATTCCCGATTGAAGGAAAGTTACAATTAAGAATAATAGAATTAGGATTTCAGTAGGATATGTTGTGAATGCAGTCATAGTATAATTTTAAAACCAAGGTCTTTTATTAATTTGATATTCTTGAATGAATTGCTCATCAGATTTTGTTAGGTATATTATTCCTTCAATAAGACCGATCAATCCACCAATTCCACAAGTTAAAACAGAGATCAATATCTGAAGAAATCCTTCCTTCACATATCCTAATACAAATTTGTGAACCCCAAGGTTCCCTAAAAGAATCCCTAAAATTCCAGCAACAATGCGTTGACTGTTCTGCTGGTAAACAGGTTGGTTGTTTTCATCTACAATTTCCATAGTATATCAATTATTTTAATTGGGTAAAATTATAAAAAAGCCTCATCTTTTGGTTCCCATAATTCTATTTTGTTTCCATCATTGTCTAAGATCCACCCAAACTTTCCGTAATCAAATTCTTGCATGTCTCCAACTATAGTCACCCCCTCCTTCTTTAGTTCTGTCAAAAGCTCTTCTAAATTTTCAACTCTGTAGTTAAACATAAAGTCTCTTTGAGAAGGCTCAAAGTAGGATGTATCATCTTTGAAAGGACTCCATTGTGTTGAAGCTTTATTTCCATCATTATCTTTCCACCAAAAGGTACAACCCCAATCATCTGTATTGAATCCCAGGTGTTTTTGATACCAGTCTTTTGTTTGTTTTGGGTCTTTTGTTTTGAAGAAAAGTCCACCAATACCTGTTACTCTTTTTTTCACTTTTTACGGTTTTTAACAGTAGATTCATAAGTGTTAACCCATTGATCTACAGATATTTTACTACATAATTCTCCTATGAGGTCATAAGGAATATCATCCATTTTTTTGAGTCGAATACAACTCTTTCCCATGTCTAGTTTTCTCTGAGCATGATTTGGATATTCGCTCACAAACCAGTCTAAAATGGACGTGTCGGAATAGACCCCCATATGATATACTGCAACAAAATTCTTTTGAGAAGCAATATTTAAAAAAGGTAATGGAAGTTTGGGATCACAATGATATCCATCAGGATACTTGGAGTGTGGCACCACCCACCCAATCATTCCATAACTCATTACCTCCTCAAATCCATCAGGAAGATTTTTATTGATGATTTCTCGTAATTTCGATAGTACTGGCTTTCGATCTTCGGGTAGCTGACTAATATAGTCCTCAGGTGAATTGGCTTCGTAACGCATGTTGATTGTTTTATGTGGAACATGAATGTAAATAGAAAGTACAGTCTTTCCATTCAGCAAGTTAGCAAAATTTTGCCTTCACTTTATCAACAATGGTTTGAGCCAGTTTTATTTTACTTTCAACTGTCCAACCAGCCACGTGAGGTGAAAGAAGCACATTCTCTGCTTTAACAAGATATTCAAATTCTTCAGGAAGTTCATTAGAAAAAAGGGTTTCAAAAGAAGACTTTTCATATTCAAGAACATCTAAGCCAGCTCCTAGAATTTGACCCGACTTCAATGCTTCTACAAGATGCTTTGTAACAACACTTTTACCCCTAGCTGTATTGATCAGCCAAAAAGGTTTGTCAAATGAATTGATAAACTCTCGATTTACCATCCCTAAAGTAAGCTCTGTCTGAGGTGTGTGAAGACTTAATACATCTGCCTTTTTTTGAAGTTCTGATAATGATACCTGGGAAGCGTTTTCATCTTCAATTCCGTTAAGAAGATCATGGAATATAACTTCTACCTCAAAACCTCTAAGCTTCTTTGCAAAGGCTTTTCCCATATTACCGTATCCTATGATTCCAACGGTTTTTCCGTCAAGTTCCAAACCTCTATTCTCCTCTCTTAACCACTTTCCTTGCTGAACCTCAGAGTGCCCTTTGTTGAGTTTGTTGAAAAGAGATAATAACATTCCTAAAGCGTGTTCACCAACAGCGTTTCTATTTCCTTCAGGAGCCGCGATTAGTTCTATCCCTTTTAAAGAAGCATAATCACAATCAATATTTTCTAAACCAGCTCCTACTCGACCAATAAACTTTAGGTTTGTTGCTTTGTCTAAGAAAGCCTTATCAATAGAAAACCTACTTCTGATCACGATTCCGTCATATAAATGAATCTTTTGTTCTATCTCAGACTTTGACGATGTATAATCTTCATGATTCTCAAAACCAAGTTCAGAAAGCTGCTCGATGATTAATGGGTGATTTGTATCTAGATGTAATACTTTCATTTCAATTAAATAACCAAATTGAGAATACAACAAACAGAAGAATTCCAGAAACAACATAATTTACAATGAAGGAAACTATTTTCTTATAGTTTCTAAAAAAGGTCATTGCATTTGGATTTTTTCTTTTGAAAGAATTCTCCATTTGAAGAAGCATCAAATTTGTGGCAAACCTCAGTAATGGAATTGCAGCCAAAAAAAGTATGGTATTAATTACTTTTTGAGTTACAGTCATAATAACTCTCTTTGAACTTTAATACTGCTCTTTATCACTAGGAAAATCACGGGATTTTACATCCTTAATATAATTTTCAAATGCACTAGTCATTTCTGTATGAAGATCTAAATAACGACGCAAAAATCGTGGGTTGAACTCATGCGTCATTCCCAACATATCGTGTGTTACTAATACTTGCCCATCAACTCCTGCTCCAGCTCCAATTCCAATTACCGGAATGCTTATAGATTTAGCAACTCTTTCTGCTAAGGAAGCAGGGACTTTTTCAAGCACCAAAGCAAAACAACCAAGCTCTTCCAGAAGTTTAGCGTCTTCCATCAATTTATTAGCTTCTTCTTCTTCTTTGGCTCTTACAGTATAAGTTCCAAATTTGTAGATGGACTGAGGGGTAAGCCCTAGGTGTCCCATCACAGGGATTCCAGCTGTTAGAATTCTTGAGATCGACTCAGAGATTTCGCTTCCACCCTCTAGTTTCACAGCATGACCCCCAGATTCTTTCATGATTCGGATAGCAGAATCTAATGCGTTTTTTGAGTTCCCTTGGTAGGTTCCAAAAGGAAGGTCTACAACAACCAAACAATGATCAATGGCACGAACCACCGAACTCGCATGGTAGATCATTTCATTTAATGTAATCGGAAGCGTGGTCTCATGACCGGCCATTACATTCGAAGCAGAATCACCCACAAGAATCACATCGATTCCTGCTTTATCCAAGATTTTTGCCATGGTGTAATCATAAGCGGTTAACATTGAGATCTTCTCTCCATTAGCTTTCATCTCAACCAATGATCTGGTTGTAATTCGCTTATATTGTTTTTTTGCTGTTGACATCAGATTTCTGTTTAGATTGTAAAAGTACTAAATATCCCTAGAATCCTGCCTAGTTAATCTTACGTTAATGTTCGATGAGTGCAAATCATCTAGACTAAAAAAATGATAGATTTACCTCATAAAAATCAACCCAAATTATGTCTAGAGTAATTACTGTCATCCTATTTTTTATGGCCATTCAAATAGGAACTGCTCAACAAAACAAAGAAGAACAAGCGATAAAAAAGGTTGTTGAGACTTTTTTTGAAGGCCTACACAACGGAGATTCCACATTGATTGCAGGAGTTCTACATAA
>CAZDKB010000039.1:0-23122 GCA_964505885.1 uncultured Flavobacterium sp. | reverse complement strand
ATTTTTTCTTACCTTTTTTTGATCTTTCATAAAGTCATCTTCAGCTCTATAACCTACCGGAAGTACAAGTACAGAAGATAAGTTTCTCGAACTTAGATCAAGGACTTCATCATATTTTTCAGGAATAAATCCTTCCATAGGGCATGAGTCGATTTGTTCTAATGCGCATACAGTTAGTAGATTACCCATGGCAAGATAGGCTTGGTTTTTCGCCCATGCCAATAGCTCATCATCAGACTGACCAGAGATGGTGTTTTTAAGAAAATCTTTAAAGGGATTAATAATATTATCAGGAGTGTTTCTTATTTCTTGTACTCGTTTAAAGTAAGCTTCAACATCAGATTCACCTAAATTGGTGTCTACACATAGGACAAGAACATGAGAGGCTTGAGCCACTTGCTTTTGATTCCAACTGTGTTCAACTAGTTTACTCTGAATTTCCTTATTCTGAATGACGATCAACTTGATCGGCTGAAGACCATAAGAGGTCGCAGTTAAATTAAAAGCCTCTTTTAAGGTATTGATCTGGTCTTGAGAGAGTGATTTATTAGGGTTAAATTTTTTTACAGCGTAACGCCATTTTAAATTTTCTATGCTTGACATGGTCTTTAGATTTTTGGCAAATTTAAGACCTAATCTTTCGAAAAAGACAGATGCAGTATTATTAAAATCTATCTAAAGATCGATTTTTATTGTAATGAAGATAGAATATTGGTCTTATTCTATACAGACTGATTGGGATGCTCGTTGAGTTCTTTTTCCATTCTTTTTTTCTTGGCTTTCATAGCATAATGTATGATTGTTATAATTCCAAAAAGAATAGCCATTTGGATAATAAATACCACAATACTAAACTCATTCATTGAATTGTCCATTGGTTGATGTTAGAGAATTCAAGGAAAATACCTTGGTGCAACCAAGGTATGCAGTTCGTTTTTATCATTTTATGATAAATGTCATAAAACGGAAAGTAACCTTCTAGAGCTTCTGGAACATTTATAAAAAGGATCAAATTGCTCTTTATGAAGGAAGATCTTTTACAGTATGTTTGGAAGTTTCAATTGCTGGAGGGTACAGGATTGACAACAATTCAAGGTGAAAGTGTTCAAGTAGTTTTTCCAGGAATTCACAATCGTGATTCTGGCCCAGATTTCTTGAATTCAAAGATCAGGATAGATGATCAATTATGGGTTGGAACTGTAGAGATTCATATAAATTCTTCTCATTGGTATTGGCATCAGCATGAAATAGACGAAAATTATGATGCGGTCATATTGCATGTAGTATGGGATCATGACGTTGATGTCTATATGAAGAATAATAAGGTATTACCAACATTAGAGTTAAAGAATGTAGTCTTTCCTGAGGTAATTCAAAACTATTCTCAACTATCTAAAAGTATGAAATGGATCCCCTGTGAAGAGCATCTGAATACTGTGGATCCTTTTATTGTTTCAAATTGGATGGAACGATTGTATATCGAAAGATTGGAGAACAAATCTGTCCTGATTAATGATCTATTAAAAAGAAATAAGAATGACTTTGATGCGGTATTTTTTATATTGATGGCAAAGAGCTTTGGATTGAATAAAAATGGAGACGCCTTTTTTCAATTGGCAAATTCCTTTCCTTTATCATTATTAAGAAAATATTCTAATGATAGATTGAGACTCGAATCTTTGTTATTTGGTCAAGCCGGTTTTTTAATGGAAAAGGGAAATGGGTCCTATTATCAGAATCTACATGAAGAATATGAATTCTTGAGAGCTAAGCATCAGTTGAATCCAATTTCTAGAAATACTTTTCAATTCTTTCGAATGAGGCCCTCTAATTTCCCCACAATTAGACTTGCTCAATTAGCCTCTTTATTTTACAAAAGGCAAAACTTGTTCTCAGTTTTAATGGAGTTAAATTCTATTGATGATTTTTATGAGCAGTTGTCCATAGAAGTTTCCGAATTTTGGAGACAACATTTCACGTTTGAAAAGAGGTCAAAGAAGTCTTCAAAAAAACTATCAAGACCCTTTATTGATCTCTTAATTATCAATACGGTTATTCCCCTCAAATTTGCCTATCTCAAGGCCATGAACAAAGAGGGAGACTATGATTCAATTAAGCTAATCTCTCAAATTCAACCAGAGAAAAATACAACGATCAAGAAGTTTCAAGAATTGAGTATTTCCGTTAAAAATGCTTTAGATTCTCAATCTTTGATCCAGTTAAATAACAACTATTGCGTACCCAAACGATGTTTGGAGTGCGCAATAGGAAATACCTTAGTCAGATCCTAATTACTTTGGATCTAAAATATCATTGATTCTTGCAATACAGTCTCTGTAATGATACTTTGTAATTCGATTTACAGGTCTTGCACTTGCTGTTCTTAATACACTTTTTAAATTGGTTAATTCACCTCTTATGATAGAGAAAAGGTCTGAATTTGCCACATTGTCTGCTTCCATTAAAGTTCTCATTCTCTCTACAAACGACTTTTGCAAATTTCTTCTAAACACATCAACGTTTTTGGTTGTATTAGCTTCAGAGAAAATACCTCTTCTAAGATCTCTTATCATATCCACCGGTGCATAAAAATCCTTCTGGGTAACTTCAGCATTGATCATTCTTTGAAGTCGCGCTCCACTTAAAATACCGAATAGATGTCTATTCTGTATTCTAGACATTCTTTCTGCATAACCACTCGGACTGATATTTTCAAGAATTTCATTTGGCATGATCCAACTCTGAGTAGCAAAAGCATTTTTTTGAAGCCAATTCATAGCTCTTTTCTGCTCAGCTTTAGAAACTACTTTATATACATTTCCAGACTGTACTGGTTTTTTATTGTATTCTCCAACACCGCCTATAATACCGGCAACATGACCTACATATCTGCTGTAAACACCTAATAATTCACCATAAAGTTCTGATAGATCATCATAGTTATTGGTTTGATCAGAAGTCCATGCTGGTAAGTTCTTAGCAACGATCTTTAAATTGTTCATACCATAAGTACTCGCTTTGACCTGATCGTTTCCAATTCCTTCTGTTTGAGATTCAGGGTCAAAAGCTCGGCTTCCACCTCGCTGAATTCCAAATTTATAAATAGGATCATCTCCTTTTTCTTCAATCCACTGATCTAAGGTTTTTACCTCATCCTCTGGAGTTTTAGCGTTTGGAAGTACTCGATATCCCCAGTTGATTGCATAATGATCATAAGGTCCTAGCTGACGGATAAATCGAATGTTCTGATCTCCAGGTTGAGCGATATAATTGTATCTCGCATAATCCATAATCGTAGCTGCAATCCCCATTTTCTGGGTGAAAGCACCGTTTCTTAGAGAATCAACTGGATAAGCGTAACTAGCAGCCATATTATGTGGTAATCCTAAAGCGTGACCGATCTCATGAGCAATCACCATACGCATCATTTCTCCGATTTCTTCATCAGGAGTGTCTAAGGTTCTTGCAGAAGGATTTGCAGCTCCAGTTTCTAACAGATATCGATTTCTGTATGAGCGAAGGTGATTGTGATACCAAATAATATCACTTTCAATGATCTCACCAGATCTTGGATCAGAAACACTCGGTCCTGTTGCATTTCTGGTTGTACTGGCCACATATCGAATAGAAGAATATCTAACATCCTCCATACTGAATTCCGGATCTTCTTCTTTTGTTGGAGGCATCTTAGCCATAATGGCATTTTTGAAACCAGCAGATTCGAAAACCGTTTGCCAGTCATCAACTCCTTGTTTGATATACTTGCGTAAATTCTCTGGAGTACCAGGATCCAAATAGTAAACAATAGGTTTTACAGGTTCAACGAGTTCTCCTCGTGCATATGCAGCTGGATCTTTCGGCTCTAGTCTCCATCTTCTGATGTATTGTTTTGCGTCAGCTTTTAATGCGTCAGAACCATAATCTATATTTCTTACCGTGAAATATCCTACTCTCTTATCAAAGATCCTTGGCATCATTGGCTTCTCTGGAAGCATGATCATGGATTGATTAACTCGAATTGTAATCGTATTGGTACTTTGATTGCTTGGTGGATTATCAGCATCGAATGTGAAGTCTTGTACAACTTCAATATTCTTAGGATAACTCTTGATCGAATTAATAAAACTCCTAGAAGCATCCAGTCTTCTAACTCTATAATTTCTTCTAAAGAAAGAAGGTAATCCGGATATTGCTTTCACATCAGAAGAGAAAAACTTTGTTACATCAACTACCGTCGCAGTAGAATCTGGGTTCTGAGCTTTAATATCGAAAGCATAGATAATGGGTTCCATATTGTTTGCCTTCACAGAAGCTGAGATGGCTTTGTCTTCATCGGCAACAGCATTATAAGATTTCACCTTTAAGAGAATCTTCTTTTTGAATCTTTCCCAAACAACTACTTGAGTATTAGTCTTAGTTCCCGCGTTTACATAACCACCGCCTAAACCAGCTGGAATATCTTTCAAACGAGTAACTAACAGCATCTCTTTACCTAAAAGATTATTTGGAACTTCGTAGTAAAATTTGTCTTTGGTTTCATGAACATCAAACAAACCTTTATCGGTTTTAGTGTTCTTATTGACGAAATCGCTGTATTGGGGAGTTTTCTTTTTCTTAGGTTTTGGTTTGGGAGTAACCACCTCTTTACTATTTTTCTTTTTCCTTTTTTTTCGTTGAGCATCCATACTTGAAGGAAGCGCAACCAATAGCATCATTGTGAGAAGTAGAATTTTCTTCATGTTATTTGAATTTCGTTGTAAGCCCCTAAATTAAGAAATGAAACCTGTAAGGAAATGTTAAAAAAAATGCTTGAGATGCTGAATTCAATTCAGCATCTCAAGCATTGTATATTATTTTAAACAATCGTTTAATATAAGCTCTTAAATCTGTTAGGATCTACTTCGTGCATCATCTCATAGATCTTTTCGAAGATATCTTCTGCTGATGGTTTAGAGAAGTAATCTCCGTCGGTACCATATGCTGGCCTATGTGCTTTCGCTGTCAGCGTAGCAGGTTTGCTATCTAAATATTGATATGCGTTTTGGTTTTCTAATACTTCTTGCATCAAATAAGCTGAAGCACCTCCAGGAACATCTTCATCAATTACCAAGAATCTGTTTGTCTTTGCAATAGATTTTACTGTTTCATGACTAAGATCAAAAGGCAATAAACTCTGCGCATCAATAATTTCGATCTCAATTCCTACTTGAGATAATTCGCTAGCTGCTTCTTGAACAATTCGTAAGGTAGAACCGTAAGAAAGTACGGTCATATCTGATCCTTCTCTAATTTTTTCTACCAATCCGATAGGGGTAGTAAATTCACCCAAATTAGTTGGCATTTCCTCTTTTAATCTATACCCATTCAAGCATTCGATGACTAATGCAGGATCATCTCCCTTTAATAAAGTATTGTAAAAACCTGCTGCCTTTGTCATATTTCGTGGAACCAATACATGAATTCCTCTTAGATTATGTATAATTCCTCCCATTGGAGAACCCGAATGCCAGATTCCTTCTAATCTATGTCCGCGAGTTCTAACAATCAATGGGGCTTTCTGCTTACCATAAGTTCTGTAACGAACTGTTGCGAGATCATCACTCATGATCTGTAAGGCATATAATAAATAATCAAGATATTGAATTTCAGCAATCGGTCTTAGACCTCTCATCGCCAATCCAATTCCTTGACCTAAAATAGTTGCTTCTCTAATTCCCGTATCAGAAATTCTTAATTCACCGAATTTTTCTTGAAGTCCTTCCAATCCTTGGTTTACATCACCAATCTGACCTGAATCTTCACCAAAGATCAAAACTTCATTGTGTTTGGATAAGATGGCATCGAAGTTATCACGCATAATCAGTCTAGCATCGACAGACTCAGGGTTAGTATTGTAAACAGGTGAGATCTCTTCAACATTCAAGGCTGATTCTTCAGTTTCACTGATAAGGTGAGAAGAATATTTATCGTGTGCACTATTAAGAGCATCTTTAATAAATGCTTGTAAGTTCGCTTTTTCAGCAATGCTTTCTTCTCTTACATATCGTAAGGCTTTTCTGGCAGTTGACATTACATCTTTTCTAATCGGCTCTACCAGTCCATTCAGGTCATTCTTTAATTTTCGTATGAACATCCCGTTTGAACTCTTTTCAGCCAAAACATCTAAGATTGAATTCAATTCTTTGATCTCATCTTTTATTTCACCTAAAAACGCACTCCATGCAGCTCGTTTAGCCGCACTAACTTCTTTTTTCGCCGCTTTATCGATCTCGATTATCTCCTCTTCAGAATTCACAAATCGTAAAACTCCACCGTCACCGTCTTCTAATTCGAATTCTAAGATCCATTGACGCATCTTTTCGATACAGTCATGTTCTCTTTCCCACTGAAGTCTTTCAGCAGATTTATATCTCTCATGAGATCCGGAGGTTGAGTGTCCCTGTGGTTGTGTTAATTCTTTTACGTGGATCAAACAAGGAATATGTTGCTCTCTTGCAATTTGAGCTGCCTTCGCATACACATCCATTAATTGTACATAATCCCATCCATTGACTACAAAGATCTCATAACCATTGGTCCCTTCTTCTCTTTGAAAGCCTTTTAAAATCTCAGAGATACTTTCTTTTGTTGTCTGATATTTTGCATGCACAGAAATTCCGTATTCATCATCCCAAACACTCATCACCATAGGTATCTGCATAACTCCTGCAGCGTTGATTGCTTCGAAGAAAACTCCTTCGCTTGTACTTGCATTTCCTATGGTTCCCCAGGCAACTTCATTCCCATTATTCGAGAACTGAGTTAATCCTTCAAGTCCTTTAACATTTCTAAAGATCTTAGAAGCCTGTGCGAGACCTACTAATCGCGGCATTTGAGCGGCAGTAGGAGAGATGTCTGAACTTGAATTGTATTGATCGGTCAAACGATTCCAATTCCCATTTTCATCCAAAGAATGCGTAGCAAAGTGACCTCCCATTTGACGTCCAGCAGACATAGGGTCTGCTTTGATGTCTGTATGAGCATAAAGTCCTGCAAAAAATTGCTGAGCATTTAATTCACCCAAGGCCATCATAAAAGTTTGGTCTCTGTAGTATCCAGACCTATGATCACCTTTTTGAAAGGCTTTCGCCATGGCAAGTTGTGGTACTTCTTTACCATCGCCAAAAATCCCGAATTTCGCCTTACCTGTTAGAACTTCTCTTCTTCCAAGTAAGCTACATTCTCTACTGATCTTCGCAATTTTGTAGTCGTGTAGGACTTCATTTTTAAAATCTTCAAAAGATAATTGTTGCGAATTAAGAGTAGATGTAGCGTTCGACATATTCCAGATTTTTTTCAGTGTTGCAAAGGTAGTTTTTTTAAACGAAATTTAAAAATATGTGAGATTATTAAACATTATGTAAAAAAGCTGTTAGATAAACAACAAAATTTACGAATCTTACAAAAATCCTCGTCTAAAAAAGTTAAAAATAGCTCTGGGGTTGGCTTGGATTACAAATCGGATCTTTTGTGCATATTGACCTTGATTCATTTCCCAGCCATTATTAGAATACAATGGGAAGTAAAATTCTAATATGTCGTTAATAAAGTTCAAGCGGATTCCTGCTTCATATCCGAAGAAGGTATTTGCATTTCGGTTTTTAAGAAAAGCCACTCCGTTGTAGAGTTCAATCCATCGCCAAAGACCTATGCTCGAGTTCATGGAGACTAAAAATTGGTTGGCAAACCTTTCGTCTAGAATAGTTTTGAATCCACCTTGTGCCATAATGAATTGCTGACTAAAGAGTCCGGAGCTTTCAGATCTACCTATATAATTGAGATCAAACAGATAATCATTCGCACGGTCAAGTCCGAAACTAAAGAAATCGGATTCCGTGTTGTTATTCAAGAAAAAACCAGCATAGGCTCTAAATTCTAGTTGACGATTGGTTGCCGTTAATCGTCTAAATCTCACTTGCCCGATCGCTTTGGAATACTGACTGGCAATTTCTCCTCCAAATTGATATTGGAATTCCTTAATTATATCGGGTTTATTGTAGTAATATCTAAAGGTAAAAATGCTGTACTTATCGGAATCGCTTGCAGAGGTGCCTGCTTCAAGTTCTCTGTTTACATTGATCAATCTAGCTTGAATAAAACTTGTTCCAACATCTCTTAGGCTTTTTCGTCTAAACTGCATTGTAACGTACTGATTGAAAGTGTTGTAGGATAGTTCTGGTGCATAGTTTAGGTTGCTACCGGCAATCCCATAAATCATTCTGAGGATCTTAGAATCCTCAAAATATTGAATATATCGAGTTCCAAAAGTTCCTGCTAGAGATCCACTTTTGGTTCCGTAAAGAGGAGTAGCAATAAACTGAAAATTACGATTAATAATAGGTTTATTATGAATCTTTAATCCTAACAACAGACCGTCATAAAAATTATATTTCACCTGAGGTTGTACAAAGAGTTGATGATAGTAAGGATCATCCATGTCTTTTACTAATTTCAGTCGAATTGGCTTGTTCAGAATGTTCTTACCGATCTTTTTCCAATTGTCCAGAGAATTGAATTCAGGGTAAGAGTTTTCAAAGTTTAACGAGATTCTGTCGAAATCACCTTTAGGAATGGCTACTGTTTTTGTACTGTCAATGCCTTCCAGCCACTGCTTGAATTTTACCTTTCTATCTTTTACACCATACAGCGCAACAGGTGCTGTAAAGTTTCGTTTATTCTTAATCGTGACGTATACAGAATCATTCTTGTTAATTGCTTTTTTGATTGTATAGTCAATTTTTCTATCAGTATTCAAATAATTGCCAAAGAACCATTTAAGGTCTTTGTCTGTCTTTCTTGAAACAATCTCACCAAAGGATTTGCTTTGCGAATATTTCAGTTTGTTTTTTAAATAAAACTCCTGGAAACTTTGCTTAATGATGGTATCTCCAATATAATCCGACAAATACCTCAACCCAATTCCTGCTTTGTATTTATTCACGATCTTACGGTTGAAATTGGATAGAGAATCTGATCTTGTTGTTAAAGATTGATCAATGAATTGGCGAGCGCTAAATTGATAAACGAAGGGATATTTATCATTAAAATCCAATTTTGAAAAATTGAACCCTCGGAATCCCCAAATTTTAGAAAGATTCCCCGCTAATTTAATCTCAGGATAGTAGGTAGAAACATATTCCATCATCAAATAGGTCTGCAGTCCATCTGTCAACCAATAATCCGTTCTTCGATCCAGTAATAAAGTATTGTCAATATACTTTTTGGTCATAGCCTTTAACATGGTTAAATCCCATTCAAAAACATCAGAAAAAGGTCTTATGATTCTTGGTAGCTGATTCAATCCATAGATTGGATTTTTACGCTGAGTGGCTTTGTCTATGAACATCTCCTTATGAGGATATTCGCCTAAAAACTGTTGAATAAACAGTAATTGTCTATTGAGGATGTCTGTGCTTAATTGATTACTTATGGTGGCTTGATGAAGATCTGTTTTGATGTTGATGCTCTTAGTTTTAAAGGATCTAAAGTTTTTAAGAACATCGATGTCTATTAGTACTTCTGTTTTGTTTTGTCCAACTAAATAATACTCGTTATGATCCGATTTTTCTGTCACATATTCGTATAAGTTGGAACTTAAAAAATAATATTTCGGAAGCTTCATTCGTACCTCATAGGTAGAAATGTTTGTAATGAGATCGTCCATGTTGAGATTACTCATCATTTTCCAACCGTCCCGATAGACAGCTGGTACTAAGTACCAATATCTCAGATGATATGCTTTCTTGCTTTTTCCATATCGGGTGAATTTAGCATTTGGGATTTTTACCTCATATGCCGCTCTAATGGTAAGAGATTCTTTGGGTTTTAAGGGTTTGTTTAGAAGAACTTTTACAATATCTGATTTGTCTTTGTTTAACTCTAAGAAAGAAACAGTTTCGAAATCTACCGTTAAGTTGTTAATCTGAGAATATCCACGATCCTTCTCTTTGGCGAAATAGAGCGTTTTATCATAGTCTTCTATCAGTCGTTTACTGAGTGGTGAATTCTTGTCTCTATAACCATTAGCCCAGTTATGTAGGTAGATCTCATTAAAAATTGAGTCTGAATCGTTAGTAAAAACAATAGTTTGTTGAATTCTTAGAATATCGTTTAGATCATCTAACTGCGCTTCAATAGAAATTTTGTGCTCTTGTCCGTTGAGTTGAACAAAAAAAAGGACAAAAAAAAGTGCTATGAGTTTCGTTGGCTTCAATTAGATCTTTACAAACTTTAAAGGTCTTGTCAAGTTTTGTGCCGAAATATAGTAAATCCCTTGAGAAAGATGCTGAACATCGATCTGAAATCTATTTTCTCCAGAATTTCTTAGATCTATAGTTTGGATGAGTTGTCCGTTTGTATTGAATATTTTAAGTTCTTTTAGTCCAGTATTTTCATTCAGTTGTATTTCCAAAGTCGTTTGGATAAGGTTGGACTTAAGAAAAGCAATATTTTCAGAATATTCTGACGTAGACAGGGTGTTTTCTGGAGTTTGGATTTCCATAACTACAGGAAGATGGTCGCTGAATTCCGTAAGCGCTGTTCTTAAATTTTGCGAGTAAGACCCATTGCAAGAAGGATCGCTAAGTGTTCCGTTATAACAATTTCCATTATTACCTATTTCCTTATAACTGTTTACAACATAATAAAGGTCGGAACTTGAATTGAAATTCTCCGACATCATAATAAAATCAAACCTATCGTCTAATCCCCCTGTTGAACCACTTTGATCTATTAGACCGGCATTTGAGGCTCTTGTGGATTGCGTATGAATATCTGCGAAACTGCTATTTCTCCAAAAATAGGTGGAGCTCCAATTGTAAAAAGTAAATGGATCTGTTACATCAGGGTCCTCTGGAAATTCAACAGCTGGTCGATCAATCGGATCAATCATCACAATTGGATTCGTTGGGTCTATCAATTCTTGATAGCCTTCTTCATTACTTGTGTAAAAATTGAAATCACCTGCAAAGATTACATGACTGTCTGATGGAATGTCGTTCAAAGCATCGACAAAATCTTGTATTGATGCCAATCTCCGTAAACGATTACTCGCTCCTGTAGATGCTTTTAAATGAGATACAAAAACCTCCAATTTAATTGGATCTGTAGCTGAGTTTTCTGTATTAAATCTGAAAGTGTAATGATTAATATCTCGAGTGTCTGCAAGAATGACTCTAGAAGTTTCTAAGACCAGTTTTTTGGTATTGTAGTATACCATTTGCTGCAATTCTGATGAGCCAGATTGATTGACTTCAAAAGTTGCTTTATCAAAATCCGAGTTATGTGGAAGGATCACATTGTTGAACATGTAATTTGAAGCATTCAAATTAACAAGTTCGCAGACCATAAAAAGATCAGGGTTCACTTCGTCAAGAACCGTCCTTAAAAATGGAGATTTCTGTTGACTTACAGTTTCATCAGAATAATTCAAGAGATTGTACATCATAGCCTTGACCCTCGTTTGACCAAAACCTTGATTTGTAAGCAAAAGCATTCCCAAGAACATCAAAGTTCTTGTCATCCATAATGATGTTCTCATTCTTAAAAGTTTGGTTTTAATTGATATTGATCGTAGAATTCGTTTAATAGATCTACTGCTTCGTCTGCAGTGTCAACTATTTTGAAAAGATCTAGGTCTTCCGGACTAATATTTCCCTCTTTTAATAAGGTATTCTTAACCCAATCAATCAATCCACTCCAGAATTCCGTGCTAACCAAGATGATTGGAAAACGTCCTATTTTATTGGTCTGAATGAGAGTAATGGCTTCAAATAATTCGTCCAAAGTTCCAAATCCTCCTGGCATTACAATAAATCCTTGAGAATATTTTACAAACATCACTTTACGAACAAAGAAGTAGTCGAATTCTAAATTTTTATCACTATCGATCCAAGGATTGTCATGTTGTTCAAAGGGTAATTCAATGTTCAATCCAACTGAGGTTCCTTTCCCTCTATGAGCTCCTTTATTTCCAGCCTCCATGATTCCAGGACCACCACCAGTGATCACACCGAATCCACTTTGGGTTAGTTTAAAAGCAATTTCTTCCGCAAGTATGTAAAAAGGGTCTTCTGGCTTTGTTCTTGCTGATCCAAAAATGGAAACACAAGGACCAATTCTACTCAACTTTTCATAGCCTTCTACAAATTCAGACATTACCTTGAAAATCGCCCAAGAATCATTAGTCTTGATCTCATTCCAGGTTTTTTGCTTTAGCTTATCGCGTATTTTTCTGTCGTTATTTGTCATTTTTCAATTTGTTTGTAGTACAAATCTAATGCAATTCTTTCTCCAAAAACTTCGCAGTATAACTTTTTTTGTTTTTGATGATATCTTCAGGAGTACCTTTACATAGTACTTGACCTCCCTTTTTACCTCCTTCCATACCAATATCGATGATATGATCTGCAAGTTTTATAACATCCATATTATGTTCGATAATCAAAACAGTATTCCCTTTGTCGGCGAGTCTATTTAGAACCTCCATTAATACTCGAATGTCCTCAAAATGAAGTCCAGTAGTAGGTTCATCTAAGATATAGAAGGTGTTTCCTGTGTCTTTTTTGGATAGTTCTGAAGCCAATTTAATGCGCTGTGCTTCACCACCGGAAAGGGTAGTGGATTGCTGGCCTAGAGTAATATACCCTAATCCGACATCTTTAATTGTCTTTAGTTTTTTGTAGATTTTTGGAATATGTTCGAAGAAATCACAAGCATGATCGATCGTCATTTCTAAAACATCTGAGATAGACTTTCCTTTGTAGCGAATTTCAAGAGTTTCTCTATTGAAGCGTTTGCCCTGACAGGTTTCACATTCTACATGAACATCGGGTAAGAAATTCATTTCAATCACTCGGACACCACCTCCCTGACAGGTCTCACATCTTCCACCTTTTACATTAAATGAGAAGCGCCCTGGTTTGTATCCTCTAATCGAAGCTTCAGGTGTTTTTGCAAACAAACTTCTGATCTCACTAAATACTCCTGTATAAGTGGCAGGGTTAGATCTTGGAGTTCTTCCTATCGGTGATTGATCGATATCGATGACTTTATCGATATTTTCAATTCCTGTCACCTTTTTATAAGGCATGGGTTCTTTTACTGCTCTATAAATGTGTTTATTGAGAATAGGATATAAAGTTTCGTTGATCAGCGTAGATTTACCGCTTCCTGAAACTCCTGTCACACAGATCATTTTTCCCAAAGGAAATTCCACAGATACATTCTTTAGGTTATTTCCGGTTGCTCCAGTGATCTTTATAGTCTTTCCATTTCCTTTACGTCTGATCTTTGGTACCGAGATTATCTTTCTCTCAGCGAGGTAATCTGCGGTAAGTGTATCGTGGTCTTTTAAATCGTTGAAAGTTCCTTCGCTTACAATCTCTCCACCATGAGTTCCTGCTCCAGGTCCAATGTCAAGCACAAAATCCGCATGTTCTATCATGTCTTTATCGTGCTCAACAACTAAAACCGAATTACCAATATCTCTTAGTTTTACTAATGAGTCAATGAGCTTTTGGTTATCTCTTTGATGAAGTCCGATACTAGGTTCATCTAAGATATAGAGCACCCCAACCAATTGAGAACCAATTTGAGTAGCGAGTCGAATTCTTTGTGCTTCTCCTCCCGACAAAGATTTAGAAGTTCTATCCAGATTGAGATAATCAAGCCCTACATCTAACAAAAATTGAATTCTTGCACGGATCTCTTTGAGGATTTCTGAAGCAATGACAATTTGTTTGTCAGATAACCTCTTTTCTATATCGATAAACCATTCTGCCAATTCAGAAATGTCAAATTTGGCTAAATCACTAATGTTCTTTTCGTCAATTTTAAAATGTAAACTCTCTTTTTTTAGACGAGCTCCTCCGCATGTTGAGCAGGTTACTTCATCCATAAAACCTTTTGCCCAGCGCTTGATAGAGCTGCTGTCAGAGTTTTTGTATTGATTTTCTATAAAGGATACAATTCCTTCAAAATCGATCTCATAGTTTCTGGTGATTCCCATAGTTTTAGAAGCCACTGAGAACTTTTCGTTTCCTCCTTGAAGGATGATGTTCATAGCTTCTTCGGGAATGGATTTTATGGGGTCACTCAGCTTGAATTTATAACGATCTGCAATCAAATCCATTTGTTTGAAGATCCAGCTGCTTTTTTGTTCTCCCAGAGGAATGATTCCTCCATTTTTGATCGAAATTGTATGATCTGGAATAACCTTGTTGAAGTTGATCTCATTTGTGATTCCAAGTCCATTACAGTTGGTGCAAGCCCCTTTGGGTGAATTGAACGAAAAGGTGTTAGGTTCTGGGTTTGGATAAGCGATCCCAGTGACCGGACACATTAATTCACGACTAAAATATCTTGGCTTTTCATCATCAACGTCGATTACCATTAAGATATTATTCCCTGTGTATAAGGCTGTTTTAATGGTTTCCTCCAATCTTTTTTCAGAATCTGCATTCACAACCAAACGGTCAATCACTACTTCAATATCGTGTGTCTTGTAACGATCGAGTCGCATGCCTTTTTCTATCTCTACAATCTCGCCGTCTACACGTGCTCGAACAAACCCTTGCTTGGCAATTTGCTCAAATAATTCACGATAATGACCTTTTCTCGATTTGATCAATGGGGCTAGAACGGCAATACGTTTATCAGCGAAATCTGTGAGAATAAGGTCTCTAATCTGTTCATCACTATAACTCACCATTTTATCCCCTGTATTGTAGGAATAAGCATCAGAAGCTCTGGCAAATAATAATCGTAAGAAATCATAAATTTCTGTAATGGTTCCTACCGTAGATCTAGGGCTTTTATTTGTGGTTTTCTGCTCTATAGAGATCACCGGTGAAAGACCGTCGATTTTGTCCACATCTGGTCTTTCCAAACCTCCTAAAAACTGACGAGCATAAGCAGAGAAAGTTTCGATATATCTTCGCTGACCTTCAGCATAGATTGTGTCAAATGCCAACGAAGATTTACCGCTTCCACTTAGTCCAGTAACTACCACTAATTTTTCACGTGGAATCTTAACGTCAATGTTCTTTAGATTATGAGCTCTAGCTCCAAAAACTTCAATATATTCTTGCTCTTTCAAGTAGGTAAAATTCAGAAAAACGCAAAGTTACATTAAAGTTGGAAAGATAGAAAGTAAGTCTGTCTTAAAGTTTTGAAGTTAGTAGAAAGGTAAAAGTAGAAAGTAGTAATTTGACAATGATTCAATTTGAAGATTTGAAAATTGTGTTTATTTCTTTCTACGTTTATTTGTTTAGTCGATTTTTTATTTCACCAACATCCAACATCCAACATCCAACATCCAACATTCAACATTCAACATTTCAACATTTCAACTTTTCAAACATTCAACAAAAAAACTATCTTGCATTAAAATTAAAGAAATGGGGTTTATACATTCAGTTCGTTACTATTTTGAAAGAAATGGATATCAAGTTTCCTCGAGGTTAGCAGACCGTTTAGGAATGAGGGCGACGAATGTCAGACTCTTTTTTATTTACATATCATTCGTTACAGTTGGCCTGTCTTTTGGCTTGTATTTAACGCTTGCGTTTTTGTTACGTTTAAAAGACATGATCTACACAAAACGAAGTTCAGTCTTTGATCTATGATGAGATTATTTCGGTCAAAATTACAGAAGGCCTTACTACTTTTAGTAATGGTTGTAGCTATGGGGGTTTTGGGGTATACCTTAATCTCAGGTTATTCTGTAATTGATGCCTTATACATGACCGTTATAACCATTTCTACCGTAGGTTTTGGTGAAATAGAACCCTTAAACGACGGAGAAAAATTATTCACTGTATTCTTAATAACAACAAGTATTGTTAGTTTTGGATATACAGTTTCTGCATTTACAGAGTATATTGTAAGTGGTCAATTATTTCAGCAATTAAAATTGAAGAAAGTGCAAAAAAGAATTGAAAAACTAGAAGGTCATACCATCATCTGCGGTTTTGGGAGAAACGGTAGGCAAGCCATGATTAAACTTCAAAACTACAAACAGAAATACGTAATTGTTGAGAAAGATGAAGATGTGATCCATCGGATCGATCAGGAAGGAATTTTCAATGTGCATGGAGATGCCACTAGAGATGAAGTATTAAAACGGGCTGGTATAGAAAAAGCATCGAATTTAATCACAGCGCTACCTTCGGATGCAGATAATTTGTTCGTTGTTTTAACCGCGAAACAATTGAATAAAGATTGCAAGATTATAAGTCGTGCATCCAATGAAACATCTTATGATAAATTGAAGATTGCTGGTGCAAATAACGTGATCATGCCCGATATGCTGGGTGGAGATCACATGGCTTCTTTGGTCGTTACTCCAGACGTTCTAGAATTTGTTGGAAAATTGACGATTGAAGGTGAAAAGACAGCAAATTTAGAAGAGATCTCAGTGAATGATCTACCGAATTCATATCTCCAAAAAACAATCTTAGATCTGGACCTGAGAAAACAGACTGGTTGTACAGTAATTGGTCTAAAGGAACCGGATGGTAATTATATTATCAATCCTGAGGCATCACTGCAGCTTCAAAAAGATTCCCATTTAATCGTCTTGGGTAGACCCGAACAAATCATAAAATTGAGACAACTATTTTAATGCAAAAGATCGCCATTACAGGAAGTAACGGATTGTTAGGGCAAACCCTAGTGAACTTATTACTAAAAGAAGGAGACAAGTATCAAGTTTTTGGACTGTCAAGAGGTGAGAATAGAAGTGGGAGATCTGATTTTGATTATCGATCTGTTGATATTACCAATAAACAAGATTTAGAAGATTGCTTACAAGAAATTCGGCCAGATTTTATTGTGAATACAGCTGCCATGACTCAAGTGGATGCCTGCGAAGATCATAGAGAAGAATGTGATCAACTGAATATTGAAGCCGTTCGATATTTGATGGAGTTATCCAAAGACCTCGGGATTCATTTAATACATTTATCTACAGATTTTATTTTTGATGGGAATGATGGTCCGTATAAGGAAACAGACAAGGGGAATCCTCTAAGTTACTATGGCTTGTCTAAACTTAGGTCTGAAGAAGTACTAATAAATTCTACCATCGACTTTACAATTCTTAGGACCATTTTAGTTTACGGTCTGGTGAATAACTTAGGTAGAAACAATATTGTGCTTTGGGTCAGAGAAATGCTTTCTCAAGGAAAAGAGATTACTATTGTAAATGACCAATTTAGAATGCCTACTTACGTTGAAGATTTGGCTATGGCTTGCAAGTTATCTATTGATAAAAGAGCAAAAGGAATCTTCCATATATCCAGCAGTCAGTTATTAAGTGTTTTTGAAATTGCAGAAACAATTGCCGAAGTTTTTGAATTAGATAAAGCACTTTTAAAACCGATATCGTCTCTTACTTTGAATCAAAGGGCAAAGCGACCTCCAAAGACTGGCTTTGATCTTACTAAGACCAGAGCTGAATTAGATTTTCATCCAAAAACCTTCAAAGAGGATTTACATAGATTCAAAGAAACTCTTGCCTAAAATTTACTTTTAACGCTCAAAAGTTGTTGAAACTTCAATTTTTTAAGATATTGCGTTCCACTAACAAAAAACTAACATTTCTCATGAAGAAAAGACTTCTAGCTCTACTGTTTACAGTAGTTCCCCTATTGACATTTGCACAAGAAAAAGGATTGGATCAAAAGATCGATGAAGCTTTTAAGCCTGTATCTGATTTTTTTAGTAGCGTGATTTTCTTTCAGATTTTTGATACACCTTTTGTATTGATTCTTCTGGTAGCAAGTGCGGCATTCTTTACTATTTATTTTGGATTCCCTAATATTCGTCATTTCTGGACAGCCATTAATGTAGTGCGTGGAAAATATGACCATGTAGATCATGGAGTTGTAGAACCAGCCTATGGAGATTCAACCCCAGGCGGCGATTCAATTGAAACAATAAAGGATGAATCACAGGAAGGAGAAGTCTCGCATTTCCAAGCACTGGCAACAGCTGTGTCTGGTACTGTGGGTAATGGAAATATTGCAGGAGTTGCTTTAGCTATTGCTTTAGGAGGTCCTGGAGCTACGTTCTGGATGATTATTTGTGGACTTTTAGGTATGTCTACAAAATTTGTTGAATGTACCTTAGGAGTTCAGTACAGAGATGTTGGTGAGGACGGAACCGTTTACGGAGGTCCTATGTACTATATCAGTAAAGGATTAAAAGAAAAAGGATTTGCAGTTCTTGGAAAAATCGCAGCAATCTTCTTTGCGATCTTCTGTATTGGAGGTTCTTTTGGAGGTGGAAACGCAGCGCAATCGAATCAGGCGACAATTGTAATCAAAGAAATGTTTGGTTGGGAGAGTACTGCCGCTGGAGCGATTGTAGGAGTTGTGTTAGCGATCTTAGTAGGTATCATTATTATTGGTGGTATCAAGAGAATTGCTTCAGTAACAGAAAAGGTTGTTCCTTTTATGGCTGTGTTATACATCATCGCTTGTTTGTACATTTTAGGAGCTAATTTCTCTATGATTGACGATGCGATCGGATTAATCCTTAAAGAAGCATTTAATCCAACTGCAATTGGTGTAGGTAGTGTTATCGGAGTATTATTGGTAGGATTCCAAAGAGCTGCTTTCTCAAATGAGGCGGGAGCAGGTTCGGCTTCTATTGCTCACTCTGCTGTAAAAACTAAATATTCTGCTTCTGAAGGATTAGTAGCATTATTAGAGCCTTTTATTGATACCGTTGTAATCTGTACAATGACTGCATTAGTTATTATCATCTTTAACTTCGGAGGATTCTTCGAGTACGGAGGAGATGGTACAGGTGGAGTATTGATCGAAGGAGTGAGATTAGAAGGAGCGGGAATTACTTCAGCGGCATTCGCTGAATATATTCCTTATTCTGATGTATTCTTAACTGTAGCCGTAGTATTATTTGCTGTATCAACAATGATCTCTTGGTCTTATTATGGACTTCAATCTTGGAAGTTCTTATTTGGTAGAGGTAAAGCAGCGGATCTTACTTACAAGTTCTTATTCTTGGTTTTCGTTGTGATTGGAGCAGCGGCAAGTATGAGTTCTATCTGGGCATTCTCTGATGCGATGATCTTCGCTATGGTGTTCCCTAATATGGTTGGATTGTACTTCTTGTTCCCGATTGTAAAGAAACAATTGAACCGTTATATGTCTGCCATCAAAGCGGCTAAAAGCTAAATCTATTTAGATTTCTTATCTTAGTTGTGCTAAGAAAAAGAAATCATGAAAAAAATATTCGGATCCCATTTCGTCTACACTAAAGGTCAGCGAAATGGGATCTTTGTTTTAATAGGTCTCATCGTCCTCCTTCAATTGGGGATTCATGCGTTGAAGAGAGAAAGTGAACATTCCATTGATCTGTACTCCCCAGAATCTATAGCAATTCAGAGGCATCTAGATAGCCTCAGATCCGAAGCTTTAGAAAAAAGAAAATCAAAGGTCTTTCCCTTTAACCCAAATTACATTTCCGATTATAAAGGATATCAACTAGGAATGTCTGTTGAGGAGATTGAACGGTTACATAACTATCGAAGTCAGAATAAATTTGTCAATTCAGCAAATGAGTTTCAAGATGTGACGCAAATAAGCGATAGTCTTTTGAATCAAATTTCTCCTTATTTCAAGTTTCCAGAATGGATTAGGAAAAAAGAAAAGAGAAAAGAAAAAAGAGAAAGGATGACTTTTGATCATGAAGTTAGAAAAGAAAAATCTGTGATCACTACTACGGATATCAATTTGGCTGTTGTCAGCGATTTTCTTGCAGTGGATGGTATAGATCAAGAGCTTTCAGAAAGGATCATCAAATACAGAACAAAACTTCAAGGTTTTTCATTTGTTGAGCAGATCTATGAAGTTTGGGGTATCAGTAATGAAATTGGAAGCAATATCCTTCAACTTTTTAGCCTGCAAAGCAAGCCGGATATTATCAAATTGAACCTAAATACAGCCTCATTCAAAGAGGTTTTAGCACTGCCCTATATCGATTATGATTTGTGTTTGAAAATCTTTGATTATAGAGATGAGGTTGCTGAACTTCAATCTATTTCAGAATTGAAAAATATCGAAGGTTTTCCCATGGATAAATACGATAGAATAGTCGTATATTTGCATTCTCAATAAACGAACGACATATTTTTATTACTACATGGAGAATGGATATTTTACTGAAGAGCATGAGGTCTTCAGAGAAAGTTTTCGAGAGTTTTTACAGAAAGAAGTAGTACCGCATATAGAGAAGTGGGAAAAAACTGGTGAAATCGAAAGATTTATTTGGACCAAGTTTGGTGAGATGGGATACTTCGGGTTGAGTTACCCAGAAGAGTATGGTGGATTAGATTTGGATATGTTCTACATGGTCATTTTCCTTGAGGAGATGCAAAAGATAAATTCAGGCGGATTTGCTGCAGCCATGTGGGCTCATGTTTATTTGGCAATGACACATCTCAATAAAGAAGGTGATGAGCGTATTAAGCAAAAATATTTGGCACCAAGTATCACTGGTGAGATGATTGGATGCTTATGTATTACAGAGCCTTTTGGAGGATCTGATGTTGCTGGTATGAGAACAACGGCAATTAAAGAAGGAGATTATTACGTAATCAATGGAAGTAAGACCTTTATAACAAACGGGGTTTATTCTGACTATTTGATCGTAGCCGCTAAGACCGATCCAGAATCCAAGCATGCTGGGATGTCAATTTTTGTAATTGATAGGGAAACAGAAGGTGTTTCAGCAACAAAGTTAGATAAGTTAGGTTGGAGAGCTTCTGATACAGGAGAGATTGCATTTGATAATGTTAAGGTTCCTGTAGAGAATTTGATGGGTGAAGAAGGGAAAGGATTTCCTTATATCATGCAGCATTTTGCATTAGAGCGATTGATCATGGGAATTAATGCGCACGCCAGAGCAGAGTACGCTGTAGATTATGCGATTCAATATATGTCCGAAAGACAGGCTTTTGGAAAATCTTTAGATAAGTTTCAGGCATTAAGACACAAGATTGCTGAAATGGCAAGTGAGGTTGAAATGTGCAAGGAGTTTAACTATTCAATTGCCAAAAGATTAGATAACGGAGGATATGTTGTTAAAGAAGCGAGTATGTCCAAATTACTTTCTACCAAGATCGCAGACCAAGTTATTTATGATGCACTGCAATTATTAGGAGGTTACGGCTACATGGAAGAATATCCAATGGCAAGACTTTTAAGAGATAGTAGACTTGGTCCTATTGGGGGTGGTACTTCAGAAATCCTTAAGGAGATCATTGCCAAGATGATAATCGATAAGAAGGAGTACAAACCTGCAACTTAATTTGATAAGTGATAATTGATAGGATAAATAAATAATTCACAATTAATCATTAATAATTAAAAATTCATTTTATCTTTGCAGTCCCGAAAGAGAAAATCGGGAATTTAAATTGTAAATCAATCAGATAACTATCTGATCCAAAATATTTTAAGAGACTGTATGAAAGGAGGTGCCAACATATGTTAATTATTCCAGTTAAGGAAGGAGAGAATATCGATAGAGCATTAAAGCGTTTCAAAAGAAAATTTGATCGTACTAAGACAATGAAGAACTTACGTGCCAGAAAGCATTTCACAAAGCCCTCTGTTGCGAAAAGAGCTCAAAAGATTAAGGCTTCTTACATCCAAAGATTAAGAACTCAAGAAGAAGTTGGATAGACTTTTTCCACTCTAAATAAAAAACCCGTATCAGTTGATACGGGTTTTTTATTGGCTCAATATTTTTTACATTTGAATTAAGTCCTCGCCTATGAATGAAATTGATACTTTCTTGGAATATCTTCAATTAGAGAAGAAGTATTCAATTCATACAATTACTGCCTACAGAAATGACTTGATCTCCTTTAAAGACTTTTGTGAATTAGAATATGAGCAAAGTTCATTGGTCAAAATCGGCTACAATCAAATCAGAGCCTGGATGGTAAGCCTTGTAGATCAGAATGTTTCCAATAGAAGTATCAATAGAAAGATGAGTTCCTTAAAAACTTTCTTTAAGTACCTTCAAAAGACCAAACAGGTTACATTGAATCCAATGGCTCATCACAAAGCTTTAAAGACTTCAAAAGAAGTGCAATTGCCTTTCTCACATAAAGAAGTGGTTGCTGCAATTTCAGAAATCTCGAATCAAGATGGGTTTGAAGGACTGAGAGATCGATTAATTGTAGAACTTTTCTATTCCACGGGAATGCGAAGAGCAGAATTGATCAATTTAAAGATAGATTCTATTGATTTAAACAACGGATTAATCAAGGTTTTAGGAAAAAGAAACAAGGAAAGGTATATTCCCTTATTACCGTCGGTTGAGAATACGATTATTGACTATCTCAATGAAAGAGATATTTTGAATCCTAAATCGACAAATTTTTTCGTCACTTCCAAGGGGAACAAAATATATGAAACACTTGTTTATAGAGTAATAAATAATTACTTTAGTAAGGTTTCTTCTAAAGTTAAAAAGAGTCCCCATATTTTAAGACACTCTTTTGCTACTCACTTATTAAATGAAGGAGCAGATTTGAATTCGGTTAAAGAATTACTAGGGCATTCAAGTTTAGCCTCGACCCAAGTTTACACTCACAATAGCTTGGAGCAAATAAAAAAAGTGTATAACCAAGCTCACCCTAGGAGCGATAAAAATCAGGATTTATGAAAGTACATACGCAATCCATCAATTTTAACGCCTCAGCTCAATTATTAGATTTTACGCAGAAGAAGTTAGAGACGTTGAATAAGTTCTACGACAAAATTGTTGATGCAGATGTCTATTTTAAGCTAGAGAATTCTAGTGACAAAGAGAACAAGATCACCGAGATTAAAATTAACATTCCTGGAAATGAATTGGTTGTAAAAAAACAATTCAAGACCTTTGAAGAAGGAGTAAGTACAGCAGTAGAATCACTCAAGCGTAGACTTAAAAAATCCAAAGAAAAATTGAGGTCGGGTGTAGCCCCTTAAAATGCCTAAAAAAAGAATCCAAAAAGTTTTAGAAATAAAAAAAACTTTATACATTTGCAGTCCGTTAGAAATAA
>CAZDKB010000038.1:0-23191 GCA_964505885.1 uncultured Flavobacterium sp. | reverse complement strand
TTGCAATAACTTCTAGCTCAAAATCAAGTCGTTCTTTAATATCATCAGAGATATCTCCATACCTTTCTTCAGCTCCTTTATATGTTAAATGTTTTAGGTAATTGTTTTCACCTCTTTTACCACCATCTTCATCATCTTTTTTGTCCTGAAATTCATTTGGAATCTCGAAAGCAGGAAGCAGTACATCTCTCGCCAATGTGAAGGGATCTATTTTATCTACAACCTCTTGAATATTGGTAATTGCTTCTGGAAGGTCAGCAAACAGCTCTTTCATTTCTTGTGAAGACTTGAAATAGTACTCGTCATTTGGCAAACCATAACGATATCCTCTTCCTTTCCCTATAGGTGTAGCTTGTTTTTCTCCATCTTTTACACATAATAAAATATCATGTGCGTTGGCATCTTCTTTATTTAGATAATAGGTATTGTTGGTCGCTATTGTTTTGACATGATGCTTGCTTGCAAAACGTAATAAAGTTTCGTTTACAATTTTTTCATCTTCTTGATTGTGTCGCATCAATTCGATATACAAATCATCTCCAAACTGTTCTTTCCACCACAAAAGAGCTTCTTCAGCCTGAGACTCTCCAACATTCAAAACTTTGCTAGGAACTTCACCATACAGGCTCCCTGTAAGAACAATAATATCGTCTTTGAATTCTTTTACAATGTTCCTATCAATTCTGGGTACATAATAAAAACCATTCACAAAAGCTTTTGAAGACATTTTGGCTAAATTGTGATAACCATTTTTATTCTTGGCTAAGAAAACAACTTGGTATCCATTGTCTTTTATACTCTTATTTGTGTGGTCCTGACAGACAAAAAACTCACATCCCACAATAGGTTTGATATCTGTTTCATGGGTTTTGTTGTAATTTCTAACAGTCTGCACAAACTGAAATGCAGCCATCATATTTCCTGTATCCGTCAACGCTACCGCGGACATATCATCTTGCACAGCTGCATGGATTAGATTTCCAATTTGAATTGTGGATTGTAGCACTGAATATTGTGTGTGATTGTGCAAATGAGCAAATTGTACACCTTCTAATTCAGCTAATCCTGCAGAAGTACTTTTTGTTGTTTCAACCTCTTTTAGTGATTCTAATCGCTTTCTTATTTTATCACTTTCTTTTTTGAGGTTGATATGCTTTAATCCAAGGATTTCAATAGTCTTAGGATTTGCCTCAGAGAAATTCTCAAAGTAATGAGCATCGACATCTAATTGCTCTTTTGTAAACTCACCTAAACGGACCAATTCCAAGAAACAACGAGTAGTTGCTTCAACATCTGCAGTTGCATTATGAGCTTCATCAAATCCGACACCAAATAGATGATTGTGAAGTTCGGTTAGTGTAGGTAGTTTAAATTTTCCTCCACGTCCACCAGGAATTTGACACAGTTGTGCTGTGTGTTCTGTACAGGTATCCAAAACAGGAAGCTCAGTTAGATTGTTTTCAATATTCATCCTGTGAAACTCACACCCCATGATATTGACATCAAATCCTACATTTTGCCCAACAATAAACTTGGTTTTTTGAAGCGCTTCTAAAAACAAATTCAAACCTTCTGGTAATGAAATTCCTTGTTCTGCAGCCAAATCTGTTGAAATTCCATGAATTCGTTCTGCATCATAAGGAATGTTAAATCCATCAGGCTGAATTAGAAAATCATTATGCTCTAGCAGATTCCCCATTTCATCATGCAATTGCCATGCAATTTGTATGCAACGAGGCCAATTGTCCGTATCAGTTATGGGAGCAGTCCAACTCTTGGGTAAACCTGTGGTTTCCGTATCAAAAATTAAATACATAGAAGGCTTTTTGTCAGTTTTCTAAGGATCCTTTAAAAGTAAGAAAAGACAAGAGAAAAAAGATAAAAGAGTTATTTGGTTTTATTAACAATTAAGAGTGTAAAAATGACAAGCTTTTCTCTAAAACCAATTCAAAATCTTTGGGAAAATCTTTTTCAGTCCATGGTTGTTTTGCTCCAAAGACATGATTTGCTTCTGGAATGTTAACCAACTCACTTTTTGGATTCCATTTATTAAGATTTTCAGCATGGAAAAAAGGAACAGCGAGGTCTCCATCTCCATGAATAATTAGATGAGGGATATTCATTTTTTGTGAGGCAATTTCAATATTCAATCTTTCTTCATTTCTAATGTAATCTTCATAAAACTGAATGTAATGTGGCATCTGCTGTTTGGTTCGTCCATTTTCGATGTAAATGACCCCATCTTTTTTCCATTGTTCCAATTGATCTCCATGGAAAAAGCTACGATCCAAAGTTGATACTGCCGCCCAAGTAATTAATTTTTTTATTCTACTATCTTTTGCGGCAGTTAATGTTGCTATTCCTCCTCCTCTTGAATGTCCTATTAAAGTGATATTATTTGTGTCTATTTCTGATGCAAACTCTTCTTGATTACATATCCAGTCTAAAACTGTTTGTACATCATCCAATTCTTTAGAATAATTATTGTTGCCAAAAGCTTCCAAATCAGGGAAATCTATTGGTTGTTCTGGGGTGCCTCCGTTATGAGAAAAATTAAATGTCAATAGTGCTAATTCATTAGAGGTAAAATAATCATGCATTTTTCCAAAAACACCCCAGTCTTTATAACCCTTGTAGCCATGGCAAAAAATTACCAATGGCTTTTTTTCGTTGTTTTTTTTGAAAAACAAGTCTAGCAAAATAAGTTTTTGATGTTTTCCTTGTACAGAGTAATTCTTTAGGATTTGCATGTGTTAATTTTGAAGAGGTTAAAAATAATTAATTTAAATCTTAGAATTTAGTTGTATTGTAAAAGAATTTGTACATTTGCAGCCGCTTATCACGCGATGGTAAGATTTAATAATCAAGGTTTTGTACCTTAAAATTTAACATAGTATGCCTGTAAAAATTAGATTACAAAGACACGGTAAAAAAGGAAAACCTTTTTACTGGATTGTTGCAGCGGATTCTCGCGCTAAAAGAGACGGTCGTTTCTTAGAAAAATTAGGAACTTACAACCCAAATGTTAACCCAGCTATTATTGATTTAGATGTTGATGGATCAGTAAAGTGGTTGCAAAATGGAGCTCAGCCAACAGATACAGCTAGAGCTATCCTATCTTACAAAGGAGCTTTATTGAAGAAGCACTTATTAGAAGGGGTTAAGAAAGGAGCATTTGATGAAGCTGAAGCAGAAAAAAGATTCAACGCTTGGTTAGAAGAAAAATCTTCTAAAATTGCTGACAAAACTGAAGGATTAGCGAAAGCGAAAGCTGAGGCTAAGGCAAAAGCTTTAGAAGCTGAAAAAGCTGTTAACGAAGCTAGAGTTGCTGTAGAAGTAGAAGAAGTAGTTGAGGAAACTACTGAAGCTGCAGAAGACGTCGTAGAAACTGTTGAGGCTACTGAGGAAGTTGTAGAAGAAACTACTGCAGAAGTGGTTGAAGAAACTGCTACCGAAGAAGCTGTTGAAGAGGCTGCAGAAGTAGAAGCTGCCGCTGAAGAAACTGTTGAAGAAACGAAAGAAGAAGCAACAGAGGAAACTGCAGAAGAAGATAAAAAAGAGGAAGCTTAAGATTTCTCATTGCGAAGATGCGTAAAGAAGAGTGTTTCTATTTAGGCAAAATCGTAAAAAAACACAGTTTTAAAGGGGAAGTTATTATCAAATTAGATACAGACGAACCCGAACTGTATAGAAATATGGAATCAGTATTTGTCGACTTAGGTGGCAATCTGGTTCCATTTTTCATTGAAAAAAGTTCATTGAGCAAAGGAACCATGCTTCGAGTGAAGTTTGAGGATGTGAATTCTGAAGACGAGGCAGATATGATGATAAGATCCGGAATCTATTTACCTTTGAATCTGTTGCCAAAATTAGAAGGTAACAAGTTCTATTTTCATGAGGTAATTGGTTTTAAAGTGATCGATGCAAACTACGGTGAAGTCGGAATAGTGATCAATATTAATGATACTACTGCACAACCTTTGTTTGAGATAGAAAGAGATGATAAAGAGATTTTTATTCCTTTGATCGATGATTTTATTAAGAAGATAGATCGAGAGAATAAAGAAATACAAGTTGAAACTCCGGAGGGACTGATAGACTTGTACCTTTAGATTATACATTTTAGTGAGGTGGCCGAGTGGTCGAAGGCGCACGCCTGGAAAGTGTGTATACCTCAAAAGGGTATCGAGGGTTCGAATCCCTTCCTCACTGCAAACAGAAATCGCAACCAGAAGGTTGCGATTTTTTATTTTATGGAGCGTTGAAAATTTATTTTCAAAAGCTCCATTGAAATAAAAAATAAACCACGAGCAAACCGTGGTTTGATTTCTTGCCTTCGCCAAGGCTTCGGCTTGCAAGCATTCTGTTTGTGCAAGTTTTCCTACTGGGATCACCGCAGGTAATCCGAATATGATTGTTGAGATCCTGAAATGAGCCTGCCTGTCGGCAGACAGGTTCAGAATGATAAGTATTGTGTAAGGTTTTCTTATCGTGCAAGTTTCTCCCATGGGATCACTGAAAGCAATCCTAGATATCACCTTTTCAGAATCTTCATTTTTTCTTTATATTTGAAATCATTCAGTCTCTTTATATTGAAACCTTGAAAAAACAGCTCACATTCTATATTCTGTCCCTCTTTTCTATGGGAATGCTTTTTAGTCAAAGTATTTCTATAGAGAACTTTACTTCTCCCCTTGAAGTGAGTCCGCTCTTAGGAGGTAACCTACAGGTTGATATAGAATATACTAGTCAGAATGGGAGTCCTGGTAACAGTCTTTATATAGGATTGGAGGAGCTGGATGAGAATGATCAATTTGTACGAACGATTGATGGTGTTTCACTTACAGATCAGACTGCCGGAACAGATATTCCATTAACCGTAAATCTCTTTGTAGGCACCATCCACCCATTATCTAATGACCTAGATTCTGGACATTATTATCAAATAATAGCTCGATTATATACCAATACATGGGATGAATTGGCCAGTGCAGGACATTGGAATACTTCTGCACTCGAAACTCAAAATGAGATTCCTTATAATTTTAGCACATTTCCAATTAGCAAGGGTACCGATATAAGTTGGATGTCTGAAATGGAATCAGAAGGATATACATGGAAAGATAATGAAGGGACTACGAAACAACTCATGCCTTTGCTGAAAGAATATGATTTGGATGCTGTAAGATTAAGAGTTTGGGTAGATCCGGATAGTTCACCTGCCAATGGATGGTGTGATATTGATGATATGGTAGCCAAAGCTCAACTAGCACAAGCAGAAGGTCTGGATATTATGGTCTGTATTCATTTTAGTGATCACTGGGCGGATCCGGGAAAACAAACGAAACCTGCTGCTTGGACCAATTATTCTGTCGCACAGCTACAGGTTGCAATCTCCACTCATACTACTGATATTTTGAATGCTTTAGCAGCTGTTAATATAACTCCTAAATGGGTTCAAATTGGAAATGAAACCAACGATGGGTTACTCTGGGAAACGGGTAGGGCCTCAACGAGTGGATTCTCCAATTATGCAAGTTTCATCAATGCAGGTTCAAATGCGGTCAAATCATTCGACAATTCTATTAAAACCATTCTACATTTATCCAATGGGTTTGATCAGAGTTTATATAACTGGAATATTGGAGGACTTTTGAATAACGGCCTCAATGAAAATAATATTGATATTATTGGGATGTCTCTTTATCCAGAGGAAAGTAATTGGAGAGCTTTGGTAGATCAGACTTATGATAATATGCTGAACATAAAAAACAGCTTCAATAAAGATGCGATGGTGGTGGAGATCGGTTTTTCTAATACTAGACCTGATATAACCTATCAATTGATAGTTTATATGATCGAGAGAACCAGACAGGCCCAAGGATTAGGAGTTTTTTATTGGGAACCTATTGCTTATAGTCCATTTAATAGCTACGACAAAGGAGCATGGGATACAGATGGAAGTCCTTCTGTAGCTATGGATGCTTTTAAAGATGAAAGTACTTTGAGTAGTGAAGATTTCCTTAATCCTGAATTAAATTCAAAAATATTTCCCAATCCTGCGAACCAACAGTTTCAGATAACAGGGAATAACCTTGTCCTTCGTTCTTTAGAGATCTACTCAATTGATGGTAGATTATTGAAATCTATTGGGTTAACTTCACAACAAACGAGTGTCGATGTTTCTGATCTGACTTCAGGGATATATCTGGTTCGAATCAACAAAGGACAGACTTTGAAGCTCATCAAGAATTAATGTTTTAAGAATAATTTTACGGTTATTGTAAATAAATTGTCGTAGATTTATTTGTAAACAAAATAGTTCCATGGATCCTATTAACATAAAAGAGAGAGTGGTCAAAATTGCCAAAGAGCTACCCTTTTCTCAAGAGAAGTTTTATCGAATGATCGGAATGACTTCGGCAAACTTCAGAGGTAAGGCAAGACAAACCCCATTAAATTCAAACGCGATAGAAAGTATACTAATGCAGTTTCCTTTTGTGGATATTTATTGGCTGGTACTCGGTGATAATGCTGAAAAATATCAACGTGAATCGCCGAATGATTTTTCCTGTAAAGAAAAGGATGAGATCATTAAAATGTTAAAGGCTCAGATCGAGGATCTCAAAGCAGATAAAGAAGATTTGCGAGAAATGTTGCGATTGTCTCGTAAATAAAAACTGCCTAAGAATCTATAGATCCAAAGGCAGTTCTCAGTAGAAAATTTCGTTGATTATTTAATGATCACTCTTTTCACTACTGATTTATTTCCCGAATAAATTTTTATTAGATAGATTCCAGATGCAATATCTTGAACATTAATCAATTTGATATTCCCTTCTTTTCTTATTAAGGTTTGACCTAAAGTATTCATAATCTCGATAGAATCAATACGCTCTGTAGTTTTGATATTTAGAGTATCCGAATTTTCTGAAGGATTGGGATATACAGCAAACTTGTTTCCGAAAACTTCATCCGTGCTCAAGCTTGTATTTTGGTAGACACGAACATAATCTATAACCATTGCACTTTCCGAGAAACTAGGATCAATGGCTCCTCCAATACCACCCATAGCCACGTTCAACAACATAAATTGATCTTCATCAAAAGGCCATCCATCATGCACACCATCGGGTTGGTCCTGAGCTGGTCCACCACCTCCAACATCAACAAATGCTGGTTTTACATATGTGTAATAACCCACTCCATCAATCATAAATGTAATCTGGTCTGGAGACCAATTCATAGAATAAACATGGTAGTTGTTAGCTACATCAGTTAACTGATAGGTGTCTGTATTTTCGGTGGCACCACTACTTGATGTTGTATGAAGAGCACTGGATACTTCATTGACTGCATGTAGCCCATGTTCCATAACATCAATTTCACCACAAGCAGGCCAAGGAGTATCTCCTTCACCGTTGATATTAAACCAGGCTCCTAATTCTGTAATATTAGCTCCTAAGGTCCAAATAGCGGGCCAAGTCCCATCCCCAAAAGGAAGTTTTGCCTTTACATCAATTCTACCATAAGTAAATTTAAACTTCGAGTTTAATCTTGCTGATGTAAAATCGAGAGTAACCCCGTCTTGTGAAAAAGTTTCTCTTTTGGCGATAATATTTAAATTTCCATCTGCCACAAACGAGTTGTCTGTTCTATCTGTATAATGTTGTTGTTCTCCGTTAAACCATTGTCCACCATTGGGTCCCTGTGTTTGATGATGCCATTTGGTATCATCAACTGGGCCATCCACATCAAATTCATCAGACCATACAAGATCTGTATAAATAACATCTAGTTCATTCGGGTCTGGGGGAGTTGTCCCATCCCAAATATCATCCATCAAGAAAGTTCCCGGAGTGGTAGATGGACCATCGATGAAAATTGTGAGTCGATCGTATTGCCCGGTTGCGTTAATTGCACCACCTCCGCCTTCTATTTGCGCATTTGAAAAATCAAACGTTAAATCTTGCCAAGCCGCTCCGCCCTGCGCAGGTGCGTTCACTGAAACTTCTACATTAGGTCCGGTTCCATTTTCAAGTTTTACCATGACATCATGCGCATTCCCGTCAAAAGCATAAAATCTCAGTGTGATCTCTTGACGCTCATCCAAATCTACATCCGGTTCAGAATCCAAAAAGAATCCCTGCCAAACTCCTCCACTATTAAAGAATTCACCAACTGTATTTGACCCATCAACTGGATCGGCTCTTGTAGCAAAAGTTGTTCCACCGAAAACACTAAAGCTGTGATCGTTTCCAGAAAAATCAATAGGCATTGTTTGTGCCGTATTGACGATTGTAGTTAGTACAAATAGAATAAGAAGTACGTAGTTTTTTCTCATGGGGTTAATTTTTTCTAAAAATACGGTTTAATCTAATACAATTCTTCGGATAACGCCTATACAAAAACCATACATTGTTAGATGTTAGATGTTAGATGTTAGGTGTTAGATGTTAGATACTAGATGTTAGATGAAAGGTGAAGGGTAAAGGGTGAAGGGTGAAGGTACCTGCCTGCTGCAGGTAGGGGAAGTAGAAAAGTTTGTTCCGTGATCAGAATTCTTTCGCCCTTTACCTTTTGCCTTTGAACTCTTAATATTTAAAGCTAATTTCGCCGAATGAATAAGCCATTCAGATTTAAAGAATTTACAATCCATCAAGAAAAGACTGCCATGAAAGTAGGAACAGATGGTGTTCTTTTAGGAGCTTGGTGTTCTATTTCCATGGATCCTGAATCGATTTTGGATATTGGTTCCGGGACTGGTTTAATCAGTTTGATGATGGCGCAACGGTCTTTTGCCGAGGCAATAGACGCCGTTGAAATTGATGATGAAGCTTACGAGCAGACGGTAGAGAATTTTGAGGCGTCAGATTGGGCAGACCGACTCTTCTGCTATCATAGTTCTTTTCAAGAATTCGCTGAAGAGATGAGTGAAGAAGGAGAAGTGTATGATCTGATAATTTCTAATCCTCCTTTTTATAATGATGCTTTTGAAACCAAAGATATATCAAGAAACAAGGCCAGATTCACTTCAGCTTTGTCCTTCGAAGATCTGATCAAAGGTGTGAAAATACTGTTGTCCGAATCAGGAATTTTTTCAATCATCATTCCTTTTAAAGAAGAGAGCAGGTTTGTAGAATTAGCAAACCAATACAACATACACCTTAACAGAGTTTGCAGAGTCAAAGGAAATCCTACGTCAGAAATAAAAAGAAGTTTGCTAGAATTCTCTTTCCAAGAAACTAAGATCGAGGAGGAAATATTGACTATCGAAATAGCACGTCACGAATATACTCCAGAATACATGGAACTCACTCGTGATTTCTATTTTAAAATGTAATTATCCGTTTACGTTCTCCGGATTATATCCTAAGTAAGGAACCTTCTTTTCGGTAAATTCGATCCCGTATTCTTTCAATTCTTCCAAAATAGGAATATAGACTTCTTTAGTGATCGGAATCTGTACTCCTGGTGTTTTGATATCCCCATTAAGAATTCTTAATGTTGCCATGGCAACGGGTAACCCAACTGTTTTTGCCATCGCGGTATATGTTTGGTTTTCTCCAATTACCACCATACTGCTATCGATCTGACGTTGTTCACCATTGATTTCATAACCAAACTTATGATGCATTACTATCATATCTTTATCATCTTCTTTTAGAGTCCAAGAATCCGACAGGATCTTTTGTAAGATCTGAGCGGGAGTTGCATTTTTCAACCCCACTTTCTTATTCGGGTTAAATATATCTAGTTCTAGAAGTTTATCCCACATAACATCATCTTGATCGATCTTTAAGTAGGAGCGAAGCTTTAATTCTACTGAATCGCTTGGAGAATACGCCAAGAAAAGATTGGTGAAATCCCTGTAGCTCATATTTTCCGAATCTTCAATGGTATAGGTGTCATCGGTCATCCCTAATTGAACAAAAATATTCCAAGCCCTTGAAAACCCAACTTTTCTAATGGTTCCACGATACATAGTAGGGATATTTTCCAATCCGTATTCAGATCTGTATTTTAAGGAATCTCTGTTAGCATAAGCTTCGAACTTGCCGCTTCCGTTGATCGTTAAAAATTCTGTTCTTCTGAATAACTTGTGATATGGAATGTATTTGTAAGTGCCTTCTTGAATGAATTTTGCCGCTCCTCCTTGTCCGGCAACAACTACATTTCTAGGGTTCCAAGTAAATTTATAATTCCATAAATTGTCATCACTCTCCGGAGCTATAAGCCCACCTGTGAAAGACTCGAACAATAAGATTTTGGCTCCGTTATCGCGAATACGGTCTATAACATCCATAGCAGACATGTGATCGATCCCAGGATCTACACCAATCTCATTCATAAAGATGAGGCCTTTCTTTTTAGCTTCTTCGTCCAAGGCTTTCATTTCAGGAGAAACATAAGAAGCGGTTACCATATGACGTCCAATTCTGAGACAATCTTTAGCTACGTTGATATGAAATCGAGCAGGCAACATAGAAATGACGATGTCGGCTTTTTCTATTTCTGTTTGTCGCTGTTCTTCATCAAAAACATCAAATTCTAGGGCTCCAGCATTTGGGTGGTGCCCTACTAGCTCTCTGGCATTTTCCAAAGAAATATCAGCCACAGTTATAAATAATTGTTCTGAACTCGACTTCTCAAGGAGATATTGGATCAATGAGGAACAGGATCTTCCGGCTCCAATAACAAGGATGTTACGCATGTCTTATTAATGTGTAATTTTGGTTGTTTGTAAGACGAAAGTAACAAAAATCGTTGCGTTAGCATTCAAATTTAGAATTAGATATGAACAAAAATTTAAGCATTACTGCCTTATTAGGAATCATAGCCATTGTATTAGGAGCTTTTGCAGCTCACGCTTTAAAGGAAACCCTAGACCCTGATCAGATGGAAGGTCTAAAAACAGGTATCCGATATCAGATGTACCATGTGATTGTTTTACTGTTTGTAAATACCTACTCAGGATTTTCGAAAAAGTTTAAGAATCAGGTTTCTTGGCTGTTGGGATTTTATTCTTCTCTGGTTCTATTTATGCATTGTATCTCTTAGGTGTTCCCGCTAGCAGTATATGGTTTATTACTCCGCTTGGAGGATTGGTGCTGATCTTAGGTTGGGTGATGATGTTAGTTCAATTTATGAAACAAAAAAATAGATAGTGATTATGAAGAATGTCCTAATTTATTTTTACTCTTTGATATTCGTAGTATCTACTCTGAATGCTCAAGAGAAAACCTTTACTAACCCAATTATTCCTGGAGGATATCCAGATCCTTCAATTACTAAGGTTGGAGATACTTTTTATATCGTTAATTCAACTTTTGAGTATTTTCCAGGATTGCCTATTCATAAAAGCAAAGATCTAATCAATTGGGAATTGATCGGTCACGGATTGCACAGACAAGATCAAGTAACAGGAAAGGTGAATTTAGTGGATGTACAATCTGATGGGGGAATTCATGCACCAACGATACGATATCATAAAGGAACATTCTATATAATCACAACCAACGTCTATTATCATGAAGACACTAAAACCACAGATTTCGTCAATTTTATAATTACAGCAGAGAACCCTGCAGGTCCTTGGTCTGAGCCTCATGTCTTGGAAGGAGCTCCAGGAATAGATCCTGATATTTTCTTTGATGAAGATGGCAAAGTTTGGTATGTGGGAACTCATTCGCCAGAGAACCCTAATTATCCGGGAGAAGGGGAGATTTGGTTGCAACAAATTGATATTAAAAATTGGAAACTAACAGGTGAAAGACATTTTTTATGGCGAGGTGCCTGCGGGGGAGTTTGGGTTGAAGGTCCACATATGTATAAAAAGGATGATAGATATTATTTGATGGTTGCCGAAGGAGGAACTAGTTTTAATCATGCAGTAATGATCGCTGTCAGTGATAAAATTACGGGCCCTTATGTTTCCAATGAAAGAAATCCAATTTTATCAACTAGACATTTGTCATATGACAATTGGGTTCATAGTACTGGTCATGCTGATTTGATAGAATTGGATGATGGAAGATGGTATATGGTAGCATTAGGTATTAGAGGAGATGAAGATCGTGTTTCCAACATGGGTAGGGAAACACATTTAGTTCCTTTGAAATGGGAAAGAGAACCGTTTTGGTGGAAAGAGGTTAAATATGAATGGCCTGTAGTTGCCCCAGAAACTGGAAAAGTAGAACGTACTGCACCAGTTCCGTTTTTGGGTACTTCTCAAAAAAGAGATCTTTCGTTTTCTGATAATTTCGAAGCTAAAGACCTAAATTTAGAATGGAATTTTAGAAGAGTTCCTTTAGATAAAGTATATTCTTTAGAAGCTTCTGAAGGAAACTTGAGATTGTTTTCAAAACCTGAGATAATCAAAGAAAGAGGAAGAGCTAGTTTGATGGGGTTCAGACAAAGAGAGAGCGACTTTAAATATCAAGCTAAGATGAGATTTGATCCAAAAACCAACAATTCTGAAGCTGGAATTAGTTTGTTTCAAAAAGACAATAATTACTTCACTTGCACTATTCTTAAGGAAGGAAATCAGAACTTCATTCAGTTGAAATTGTTAAATCCTGATGAAGCTCCTGAAATACTGATAAAAAGACCAATTGAAGATTTTCGAGGAGATATTACGTTTAAGCTGTTTTCAAAAAACAAGACTTATTCTTTTTATTATTCATTAAACGGTACGGATTTTCTTCTTTTGAAGAAAACCAAGTCCAATGATATCTTAAGTAAGAAGTATACTGGAGCATATTTAGGTATTTATGCATCTAGTAATGGGTCCAAAACAGAGGATTATGCTGATTTTGACTGGATAAAATATGAAAGCTTTGAGAGACACTAGACCTTATTTCTTTGCTTCGTAACTTTGCATTTCTAATGAGTGCCAGATATGAATGAATTTCCAAAGTGGATGAATACCACTTTAAAAATTGCCGCTGTTTATAATCTTCTCTGGGGAGCCTGGGTTGTTTTATTTCCCAATCATTTTTTTGAATTGACTGGCATGGAACCCCTCAATCATCCGATGATATGGCAAGGAATGGGAATGGTAATTGGAGTTTACGGTCTTGGGTATTGGTGGGCGAGCTATAATCCAATTAGACATTGGCCCATCGTAGCCGTTGGGTTTTTAGGTAAAATATTTGGACCCTTAGGATTTGTTTTCAATTATATCAATGATATTGTTCCCTTTGAATTTATCTATACTTTATTTACCAATGATTTCATTTGGTGGATTCCTTTTTTCTTGATTCTCAAAAGAGTTCATACAACCACCCGATGGGCTTTAAAGTAGGAGATGAGCTTGTTTACTAAGAAGAAAGTGAAACTAGCCTTACGATGGTTGCTGACCCTGTTTTATTTTGTTGCGGGGCTCAATCATTTTATTCATCCAGAATTCTACTTACCGCTAATCCCACCGTACTTGCCAGAACCCGAATTGCTCAATCTGATAAGTGGAGTGTTGGAAGTTGTATTGGCAATTGGTGTGGTTGTTCCGAAATATAGAAAAACCTCTGTCATACTGATCATATTTATGGTGATCGCCTTTATTCCCTCACATATTTACTTTATTCAAGAAGGAGCTTGCATGAATGAGCAGAGTTTGTGCACGCCCATGTGGGTTGCTTGGGTAAGATTAATTGTTATTCATCCTTTATTTATTTTATGGGCTTGGTTTGTTGTTAGAAGTGAGTAGAAAGGTGAGAGTAGAATGGTTAAAGTTTTAAGACAATTATTATCTTTTGAAGACTCCTTTATCCTTAACCTTTAACCTTTCAACATGCATTTAAAACCATTCGACAAAAAAATACTGTATAGGGAATGTTGTGTAAAAAAAAGGCTTAATTTTGCGATGTATTTAAACAAACCAAAAATTACCAAATGATAGATGCAAATACGAAAACGATTTCGTTAACTGACTTAGGAATTGAAAATGCAACAGTTCACTATCAGCTGTCTTCCAACGACTTACATCAACATACTTTAGACAAAAAGCAAGGAGTTGAATCTTCTTTGGGAGCAATTGCCGTGAATACTGGAGAGTTTACAGGACGATCACCGATGGATCGTTTTATTGTAAAAGATGACATCACCAAAGATGAAATTTGGTGGGGTGATATCAACATTCCGTTCGAACCAACGAAGTTCGATCAATTGTATGATAAAGTAGTTTCGTATTTGTCTGGAAAAGAAGTCTATGTAAGAGATAGCTTTGTTTGTGCCGATGACAATTACCGTATGAATATTCGTGCTGTGAACGAGTATCCATGGAGTAACATGTTTGTTTATAATATGTTCTTGCGTCCGACAGAAGAAGAACTCGTTGGTTTTTCTCCGGAGTGGACAGTGATCAATGCACCAGGTTTTATGGCCGATGCTGCTATTGATGGAACACGTCAACATAACTTTGCCATCTTAAACTTCACTAAGAAAATAGCCTTGGTAGGAGGTACAGGATATACCGGGGAGATTAAAAAAGGAATCTTCTCTGCCTTAAACTTTATACTTCCTGTAGAAAAGAACACATTGCCTATGCACTGTTCTGCCAATGTTGGTAAAGATGAAGATACAGCCATATTTTTTGGATTATCAGGGACAGGTAAAACAACACTTTCTGCTGATCCAAATAGAAAGTTGATCGGTGATGATGAGCATGGATGGACAGCAGAGAATACCATCTTTAACTTTGAGGGTGGATGTTACGCAAAAGCTATCAATCTTTCCAAAGAAAAAGAGCCAGAGATCTATGCTGCAATCAAGAAGGGAGCCATCCTAGAAAATGTGATCATGGATGAAAATGGGGTTGTAGATTTTGCGGATACAAGCATTACTCAGAATACTCGAGTAAGTTACCCAATCTATCATATTGAAAATACCCAACCAGATTTTGTAGGGAGAAATCCGAAGAACATCTTCTTCTTAACAGCTGATGCCTTTGGTGTATTACCTCCGATCTCAAAATTGACACCAGCGCAAGCTGCTTACCATTTTATTTCTGGTTATACTGCCAAGGTAGCGGGTACAGAAGCAGGTGTAGATGAACCACAACCAAGTTTTTCGGCATGTTTTGGAGCCCCATTTATGCCTTTACATCCAACGCGTTATGCAGAAATGTTGAGTAAGAAAATGAAAGAGGCTGGTGTGAATGTATGGCTGATCAACACAGGATGGTCTGGTGGTATGTACGGGGTAGGTGAGCGTATTAAGTTGAAATACATTTGTGTTATGATTATTGCAGTTTTGAATGGAGATCTTGGAGATTATACTTATGAAGATTATCATATCCACTCTGTATTTGGAGTAGCACAGCCAAGAACTTGTCCGGGAGTTCCTGATTCAGTATTGAGTCCGAGAGTAACTTGGAATAATGATGAAGCCTATTATGAAACTGCATTCAAATTATCGAATGCTTTTAGACATAACTTTAAAAAGTTTGAAGAGTATGCAAATGAGGAAATCCGTAGAGGAGGACCTCAGAGGTATGCCTTTTAAATTATCATCCTCCGAAGCCTTGGCGAAGGAGGATACTCTGATTCAAATATTTATACAAAAGCAAAAAGCACTCCGTCAGGAGTGCTTTTTATTTGTAATAAAGATTTCCTTATTTTTAAATTTTCCAAAATCAATCTCATGCGAATCCTATTTTTATTCCTTATTGTGATCCTTGTTTCTTGTGATTCTTCCAAAGTTGAAAAACAAGCCACTCCTCCAGAGAAAATAGAAACTCCTAAACTTACCTTAGAACAAGCAAAACGACTTATTGAGCTTCCTTTGCATTGTGTGAATACAGAATATCCCAACAAGCTAGGTCAAACCATTGGGTCAGATAAGGACCTTCAATCTCCGCAGGAATTGCATCCAGCTTTTTATGGTTGCTTTGATTGGCATTCATCAGTTCATGGACATTGGTCATTGGTCTCGCTCTTAAAGCAGTTCCCTGAGTTGGATAATGCTCAAGAGATCAAACAGATCTTATTGAATAATATTTCCAAAGAGAACATAGAAAAAGAAGTTGCATATTTTCATGGGAAGCACAACAAATCTTATGAAAGAACATACGGTTGGGCTTGGTTATTAAAGTTGGCTGAAGAGTTAAATACTTGGAATGACGAAACCGCTAGAACTTTAGAGAAAAACCTACAACCCTTAACAGATCTAATCGTTCAAAAATATATTGAGTTCTTACCGAAACTCAATTACCCAATTAGAGTAGGAGAACATACCAATACGGCTTTTGGACTCACATTTGCTTATGATTATGCTGTAACCCTTGATCAGACCGAATTGAAATACTTTATAGAAAAAAGAGCCAAAGAATTTTATCTTGAAGATTCCAAATGCCCAATCACATGGGAACCTAGTGGTTATGATTTCTTATCTCCTTGCCTGCAAGAAGCAGCCATTATGAAAAGAGTGTTGTCAAAAGACGAGTTTAGTTCTTGGTTTGCTAAATTCTTGCCTACTTTACAAGAGAAGGACTATCAATTAAAGGTAGGGGAAGTTTCAGATAGAAAAGATGGAAAACTAGTGCATTTAGACGGTGTTAACTTCTCAAGAGCTTGGTGCTTTTATACCATTGTAAAAGATATGCCGGAATACGAGCATTTAAAGAATATTGCCAACCAACATATTCAATATTCACTTCCTAATTTGGTTGGTGATAGCTATGAAGGTGGACATTGGTTAGGGTCTTTTGCTATTTACGCTTTGAATACAGCCTCAAATGATTAAGAATCTATTTAAAAATATTGGTCCAGGGACTCTAGTAGCTGCAGCATTCATCGGTCCAGGAACCGTTACCCTATGCACATTAGCAGGAGTTAATTTTGGTTTCAATCTACTTTGGGCAATGGTGCTATCCATTGTTGCTACTGTGGTTCTTCAAGAAATGGCTGCTAGATTAGGAATCATCTCACAAAAAGGACTTTCTGAAGTTATAAGATCAGAGATCAAAAACCCAATTATAAATAAGCTGATGATCCTTCTAATCCTTTCTGCGATTGTTATTGGAAATGCTTCTTATGAGGCAGGAAATATTTCAGGAGGAATTCTAGGCTTAGAAACAATCTTAGGTCAGATAAAACTTAACTTGGGTAGTTTCGATCTGAATATTTTGACCCTGTTAGTTGGGCTTATTGCTTTTGTGTTGTTATATATCGGAAACTATAAATTTTTAGAAAGAGCATTAGTCACTTTAGTAATTCTTATGAGCTTGTCTTTTGTGATCACAGCTGTCATTACCAAACCAAATATTATTGAGGTCTTGAAAGGAGCATTTGTTCCGAATACTCCTGAGGGAAGTTTGTTCACTATTATAGGACTGATAGGTACAACCGTTGTTCCTTATAATTTGTTTTTGCATGCTTCTTTGGTCAAAGAGAAATGGAGCAAAAAAGAAGATCTTAAAGCTGTAAGAAAGGATACTCTTGTGTCTATTGTTCTAGGCGGACTGGTTTCTATGGCAATCATGATCTCCGCGGCTTCTATTCTTGATGGAGAGATCAATAATGCAGCAGATCTTGCAAAAAGTCTGGCTCCTCTTTATGGTGATTTCGCTAAATATTTTTTAGCAATTGGGTTGTTTGCAGCGGGAATCACATCCGCGATTACGGCTCCCTTGGCTGCGGCTTATGTAGTCAAAGGATGTTTTGGTTGGAAAGTAGGGTTGAAGTCGGCTAAATTCCGATGGATCTGGGGAACCATTTTGTTATTGGGTGTTGTATTCTCTTCACTCGGATTTAAACCTATTGAGATCATCAAGTTTGCACAAGTAGCTAACGGAATCTTATTGCCGGTAATCGCTGGTGTGCTGCTTTGGGTTGTGAATAAAAAAGCTGTTCTGGGAAATTACACCAACTCGCGATTACAAAATATACTAGGTTTTCTGATTGTCATTGCAACCATCTTTTTAGGCTTAAGAGGATTAGATAAGGTATTCAACTTAATGCTATTCTAATGATCGATTTTAATTGTGATGTAGGTGAAGGACTAGACAACGAGCATTTGTTAATGCCCTTGATATCTTCATGTAATATTTCTTGCGGAGCTCATGCGGGTTCTGTTGAAATTATAGATCGAGTTATTGGATTAGCCAAAGAACATAATGTGAAGATTGGAGCGCATCCTAGTTTTGAGGATAGAGAGAATTTTGGCCGAATTGTATTGGATATTTCCAATGAGGAATTATTTGAAAGTTTGATCTCACAGTTGACTTTATTTAAAGAAAGGGCATTAAAACAGAAGGCCTTAGTTCACCATGTTAAACCCCATGGAGCTTTGTACAATTTGATCGCTATTAATAAGGAGAAAGCTGATGTGGTCGTCAGAGCTATAAAGGAAGTTTTTGAGAATGTTTTTATGTATGTTCCTTACGATTCAGAAGTTTCCAAAGTGGCTAAAGCAAAGGGAGTAGAGATTCTCTACGAAGCATTTGCAGATAGAAATTATAATGATGATCTAACCTTAGTTTCAAGGAAAAAAGTGAATGCTATCCTTAAAAAACCGGATGAGATTATAGATCATGTTACTAGAATGTTCGATAAGGGAAAAGTAAAAACAATTTCAGGCAAGCTGATTTCTATTGATGCAGACACATTTTGTATTCATGGAGATAATGAAAATGTGATCGAGATACTGAAAGAACTGAATAAGAGTTTTCTGGACTCCATTCGAAATGAGAAATAAATAAAGAAGGCTGAGGCTCTCGAAGCCTTGATTGATTTGAATGAGCAAATTTAATCTGACATACAAACCTTTTGGTGAAACTTCGATTTTGATCGAATGGCCATCGAAGATAGACCCAGAGATCATCCAGGATATTCATTCCTTTGATAAAGTGCTCAAGAAACAGCAGAAGGTAAAAGAGACGATTATTGCTTACAATTCCATACTTGTTCAACTCAGTAACTTTCAGAATTATTCTTTGCATTACAAGCATAGAAATGATTTCGAACGATTTTCTAAGAAGTTTAAAGAACTATATGAAGAGAAAAGAGAAATAAAAAAAGGAAAACAGAAATGTTGGGAAATACCAGTATGTTATGATCTAGAATTTGGGTTGGATCTAGAAGAACTTGCTAAAGAAAAGGGAATACCCATTTCTGAGATCATCAAGTTGCATTCTGAACCTAACTATTTAATCTATTTTTTAGGTTTTCAACCAGGTTTCTTGTACTTGGGAGGTTTGAACCAGCTCTTGCATACCCCAAGAAGAGCAAATCCAAGATTGAGAATTGACAAAGGCGCTGTAGGTATTGGAGGAGAACAAACAGGTATTTATCCTCAAAGGTCTGCCGGTGGTTGGAACATCATAGGAAGATCTCCTGTTGAATTTTTTGAGATTTCAAAACAGAAACCATGTTTTGCTAAAGCGGGTGAATATGTGAAGTTCATTTCTATAAACAAAGAGGATTATGAAAAGATTTCACAAGAAGTAAAAAATCAGGAGTATCAACTTAAATTCTCTTGGTTATGATCAAAGTCCTACATCCTGGAATCTATACTTCTATTCAAGATCAAGGAAGAATTGGAGCAGCTGTATTGGGAGTCCCGATTTCGGGTTCTATGGATGCCTATTCATCAGAAATGGGAAATGTTCTGTTAAAGAATCGTAAATCTGACGCAGTTATCGAGATTACTTTTGGGATGGCAAAGTTTGAGTTTACTGAGAGTACTTTTATATGTCTTACTGGAGCCGATTTTTCACCTAGTTTGAGTGGTGAACGATTGGAAATGATGACGGTTTATGAAGTGCCTGCAGGAGCTATTTTGAGCTTTGGTAAACGAAAATATGGTGTTAGAACCTATCTGTGCATTCAAGGTGGAATTCAAGCAGAAATATATCTAAAAAGCCGTAGCTTTTTGACTGGGATTACTCCAGATTTTAGACTAAAAAGAGGAGATGAATTACCAACAATTCCTCAGAAACCCTATGAAAACAAAGCATTCTCCAAAGTAAAGGTTTTTGAGTATTTATTCTCATCTATAGAGTTGGAATGCTATCCTGGTCCAGAATACCATCAATTGAGTAAACAACAAAAGCAAAGATTAACAGAACCCTTTACCATATCAGAAAACAATAATAGGGTAGGATATCGTTTGAATGAATTGATTGAGAATCATCTTAATCCAATCCTTACATCGGGTGTGTTGCCAGGTACAGTTCAATTGACGCCTTCAGGTCAGTTGATCGTTTTAATGAAAGATGCACAAGTAACCGGTGGTTATCCCAGGGTTCTACAATTGAGTGTTTTCGGGATCTATCAACTTTCTCAGAAAATGACAGGCGACAAGCTTTTTTTTCGGATACAAAAAGAATAGATTTGCGAATCTATGAATGAATTGATCAAAACAGACGTATGTATTATTGGTGCTGGACCTTCTGGTGCAGCAACTTCTTTGATGCTGACTAGATTGAAGGTTCCTCATGTGATCGTTGATAAAGCCTCTTTTCCTAGAGATAAAACCTGTGGAGATGGACTCATTTTGTATGCATATCGTTCTTTAAAAACTTTAGGCTTGCTGGAGGAATTTTTACAAGATCCTAGATTCTTACACAGTAAGAAGGCTCATCTCCATATTAGTGATGACTTAAAAGTTACTTTCCAAGAAACAGAAGAGCGAGATATGATCATAACTTATGCACGACGAATGGATTTTGATCATTTTTTAGTGAGTTATTTGTCAGATCAATTTGCACACCAAGAGCTGGGAAATGGAGTACGAAGTTTAAAAGAACAAGAAGATGGAATTCTTATTAAATTAAAGGATGGAAAACAGATTCTTGCTCAGATAGTTGTTGGAGCAGATGGTGCTAATTCAAATGTTTCTAGAAAATTAGCTGCCAATAAAATAGACAGGAGGTTCATGTCTACCTTTGTAACCAGTTATTTTGAAGGAGTTGAATACAAACCAAAAGATAATAGTGCAGAAATTAGATTGGTTTATAAAAATATGCCTTTATTCTTCTATATTTTTCCTTTGGCAGACGGACAAGTGAATGTTAGCCTGGGTGGAAGAGCAGATAATATTCAAAAATATAATATTAACCTTATTGATGAGGTTGAAAGTATAATTGCTTCTCACCCTAAAGTTGCTCATAAATTCAAAAAAGCAAATAGGCAAGGTAATTGGCGTGGCTGGAATATTCCTACTCAATTTGGAAAACATACCTTATCTGGGAATCGATTTTTATTGGTTGGTGATGCAGCCGGATTGGCAAATGCTTTTTACAAGGAAGGAGTGGGAACAGGCATGATGTCTGGAATCATAGCCGCTAATCATATTGCTAAATGTATCGAGAAACAAGATTTTTCAAATGAGAATTTTGCCAATTATGAATCTGATTTAAAGAAAGAATTTGGTAAACTTTTGAAGTTTAGTCAGAGAGCCTTAAGAATTGCTAAGTTCAAAGGGTTTTTTGCGAGTTTAGTAGCAATAACCAAAGAGCGAATTGAAAAAAGAGGCCCTAAAATGATCCAGAAGAGGAGTTACTGATTTATTTGCCAAAAGGACCTTTACCAGATTCTGGTCTCTTGCATCCAGACGGAATATCATAGGGGTCACGTTCAATAGCAACAATCTTTATCGGACCTTTAAAGTTCATCTCTTTTAATTCTTTAAGGTTGATAGAGTCCACAAATTCTTCGTCGATTACAAACTTAAATTTGTAATCCAAAATAATGTCATTCAATAGAGAGACTCTTGTGTCCATAAATTTCTTCTCACCATTTTCATTCACGGAATAAGGAAGAAAGAGTTTTACTGCGTGAGTTCCTTTTTTTAAGGAGCCAATACCTGAGGCACCTTCACCATTTTTGATTCCATTTCGTTCTCTCCATGGGAAATCGAAACACTCAACTCGAAAAGGAATAAACATATCGATATCTCCGAAATCAATATCAAAGTAAGTGATGTGAACAGGTTTCAGGATGTTATAATCTAAATAGACCATTTGAACTGGGGCTCCACCGTCAAATTTAAACTCATCAGGAGTTACTAATCCAATATCATAGAGTGTGTTCGAATTCATTTTTCCGGTGCTATCAAATTTCAATACTGGGGGCGAGGCAATATAATATTTAGAGATAAAGTACTCCTTTCCTGAACTTCGCTGGTATCCAAAAGGCACTCCTGCCAATAATTGGTTAGACTCATTCCATTGAAACGTTTTTTGGCCATGCCATTCGGTACTCGCGGTATCTAAAACTGTATTACATCCAAAAAGAGTAATCTGATGCGCATTTTTATTGGGAAGAGTACTCTTTCCTAAACTAAAATTTACATAGCCAGGTTTTTCATAGCTGTTAAATGTTGCATGGTTTTCATCCTTACAAGAGGTGCAGATCGTTATACAAAGAAGAATAGCAGTGGTCAGTTTTATTGGTTTCATAAAAGGAATATTAAAGATCTAAGTATTGATCTTTGCTAAATTCAGAAAAAATCAAATTCTAGCAGTAATTTTTCACCTATCTGAACCAAAAACAGGTATATCTACCTGTCATTATTAATACAGTTTGACCTGATATGCATTAATGGTTTGTATTTGTGTAAAAATAAAAAAGCCGCTCATTTGAGCGGCTTTCGATATATTTTCTATTGAATACTATTTTAACGGTGTGATGAACTCTTTCTTGATATTCACTTTAACACCATCAGTTTTCGCTAAAGCTTCCATTTTTTTCTCGATCTCTTCAACAGTTCCTTCATAAGTCTCTATTGTTTTAACCAAATTTCCATCTTTGTCTGGATAGGTAATCGTAGCAAGTGCTGTAGCAGTTCCATCTGCTTTCGCCATGATAGATACATCAAATGTTTTCTTTACATTCGTTTTACCATCCATCGTAACTTCTACTTTGATTTCTTTCTTTTCTGCATGAGTATCGCTTCCATGTCCTCCTAAGATCGGAGCAATTACTAAACCAACTAAACAAGTCAATTTGATTAAGATGTTCATAGATGGACCAGAAGTATCTTTAAATGGATCTCCAACAGTATCTCCAGTTACAGCCGCTTTATGAGCATCAGAACCTTTGTAAGTCATTTCACCATTGATCTCAACTCCGGCTTCGAAAGATTTCTTAGCGTTATCCCAAGCACCACCAGCATTGTTTTGGAAGATTGCCCACATTACACCAGATACACAAACTCCCGCCATATAACCTCCTAAAGGTTCAGCTCC
>CAZDKB010000037.1:0-23314 GCA_964505885.1 uncultured Flavobacterium sp. | reverse complement strand
GGTAATCATTGCATTGGCAATGCTAAAATCATATGGCGGAAAGATAAACTTATTTGTCCATCCTGTATATGGGTTCAATCTCTGGCTAGCAGAAACAGAAGACTCGATAGAGCGCATAACTGTCGTTCCTACAGCACATACTCTTCTCTTCTCTTCTATGGCATTATTGATGATCTTAGAACTAGCCTCTGGAATAATGATCTGCTCAGAATCCATTTTATGTTTTGAAAGATCTTCAACCTCAACCGGACTAAAAGTTCCTAATCCAACATGTAAGGTCAATTCTGCAAAGTCGATTCCCTTGATCTCTAAACGTTTCATTAAATGTTTAGAAAAGTGTAATCCAGCAGTTGGAGCTGCTACCGCTCCTTCGTTCTTTGCATAGATCGTTTGATAGCGATCCTCATCTGAAGGCTCTACATCTCTTTTGATGTATTTTGGAAGTGGAGTTTCCCCTAGTTCGATCAACTTAGCTCTAAACTCTTCATAACTTCCATCGAATAAGAAACGTAAGGTTCTTCCTCTAGAAGTTGTATTATCAATTACTTCAGCTACTAAACTATCATCTTCACCAAAGAATAATTTATTACCAATTCTAATTTTTCTAGCAGGGTCTACCAACACATCCCACAATCTGTTTTCCGCATTCAATTCTCTTAATAAGAAAACCTCAATTCTAGCACCTGTCTTTTCTTTATTTCCGAACATTCTTGCTGGAAACACTTTAGTGTTGTTCAAAATCATAACATCACCTTCATCGAAGTAGTTGATCACGTCTTTGAACAACTTGTGTTCTATAGTTTGCTCTTTGCGATTCAACACCATCAATCTTGCTTCATCTCTGTGCTCAGAAGGGTACTCTGCCAAAAGTTCTGCTGGCAGATCAAAATTAAAATTGGATAATTTCATATGGAATTATTTGTTTGTTAACGAACAGATCTAAAACCTCGATATCTTACATCTGTCTTAGACAATTTTCTTTTAAAAGCGGCAAATATACAACTTGGAAACAGGGGTTGTCAAGTGTTTAAGAGATTAATTTATAATGATTTTAGGCGAAATCCTAATTGTTCTAGATCCGACCAGAAATTTCGGAATGACTTTGTTACAACTTTGGAATCTACAATCTCAATAGGTGTGATCATTCCCAATGGAGCAAAAGCCATTGCCATTCTGTGATCCTTATAAGTTTCTATGGCAATATTTGGCTTGATATTTCTCCTAGTCTTCAAGAACAAACTGTCATAGGTAACTTCTATGCTTGCACCTAACTTAGACAACTCAGACTTTAATGCCTCTAACCTGTCTGTTTCTTTAATTTTTAAAGTATGAAGGCCCGTTAACTCACAAGGAACGGATAATGCAAAGCAAGTCACAGCAATGGTTTGTGCGATATCCGGAGCCTTAACGAGATTTAAATCTAAAGAAGCGCCATTGCCGTGAGATACTTTCGTTAATGTAATTGTGTTTTCTTTAAATTCGGTTTCAACTCCAAAGTGTTGATAGATCTGTGCCAAGGATGAATCGCCCTGCAGACTCTCTTTTTTATAGGCCGATAAACGAACTGCAGAACCAATCTCACTCAGTGCAATAATGGAATAAAAATACGAGGCAGAACTCCAATCAGATTCCACTACAATATTTTTAGATTGAATCTCTTTCAACGGGTTCACCTTAATAATTTGTCCTTCAAATGAAGTGGTAATACCGATCTGATTCAATAAACTCAAGGTCATTTCGATATAGGGAATAGAAGTAATCTCACCAATCAATTCAATGGTTAATCCATTTGGAAGGCTCGATGCGATCAACAACAATGCAGAAATATACTGACTGCTTACATTTCCTTGAATCTTTACAGAATCAACTGTCAACTGCTTTCCTACAATCTTAATCGGAGGATACCCTTCTTTTTCTTCATAGGAGATATCAGCACCAAGATCCTTTAGTGCATCTACTAAGATCTTAATGGGTCTGTTGTGCATTCGGTCGGAACCGGACAGAACCACGGTTCTGTTGTTTTGCGAAGCAAAATATGCGGTTAAAAACCGCATTGCGGTTCCCGCATGACCAATATTAATATCACTTTCATTAGTGGTTAAGGCATGCTGTAAATGATGGGTATCATCAGAATCGGAAAGATTCTCTATGGTAATTTCTGGGAATAATTTCTGAAGAATCAACAAACGATTAGATTCACTTTTTGATCCAGAAATAAACACCTCTTTCTTAATCAACTTATTATCAATTCCTTCTATCTGAATATTCATACCGCTCAATGCTAGATAATTTTCCGTATTTTTAGGCTTCTCAAATAACAAACTAACTATGTTCAAAAAAGTACTTTATGTCTTTGTAGCCCTTTTAGTATTTGAAAGCTACAAAGTTAACGCTCAAAAGAACCCAACCAAATATTCAGAAGAATATTTTAGTGCAACAAAATGGCGTAACATTGGACCCTTCCGTGGTGGTAGATCTGCGGCTGTAACAGGTGTCCCAGGAAAAGCAAATCTTTTCTATTTCGGATCAACAGGTGGTGGTGTCTGGAGAACAACAGATGCAGGAAACACTTGGGAGAACATTTCAGACGGATTCTTTGGAGGGTCTGTTGGATCTGTTGCTGTAAGCGAATGGGATAACAATGTTATTTACGTTGGAATGGGTGAAAAAACAGTCCGTGGAAACGTATCTTCTGGAGACGGAATTTGGAAATCGGTAAATGCTGGTAAAACTTGGGAACAAGTGGGATTAAAAAATGCCCGTCATATACCTAGAGTTCGGATTCATCCGAAAAATCCAGACATTGTATATGCTGGTGTCATGGGAGATCTTTATAAATCTACGGATGACCGTGGTGTGTATAAATCAACAGACGGTGGAAAAACATGGTCAAAAAAATTGTTTGCAAATAAAGACGCAGGAGTTGTAGATCTAATTATTGACCCAAACAACCCAAGAGTGCTTTATGCTTCTACATGGAATATCAGAAGAACTCCTTACAGTTTATCAAGTGGGGGAGATGGATCTGCTCTATGGAAAAGCACGGATGAAGGTGAAACTTGGACCAATATTTCTGAAAACAAAGGATTGCCTGGAGGAATCTGGGGAATTGTTGGTGTTACTGTATCACCTGTAAATTCTGACATTGTTTATGCATTGATCGAGAACAAGAAAGGTGGAGTTTACAAATCTACGGATGCTGGTAAAACTTGGAGATTGATTAACTCTGAGCGTAAATTACGTCAGCGTGCATGGTATTACACTCGTATCTATGCAGATACTCAAGATCAAGATATCGTTTATGTAATGAACGTTCGTTACCACAAATCAACAGATGGTGGAAGAACCTATAAAACATACAATGCTCCGCATGGAGATCATCACGACTTATGGATCGCTCCTGAAGACAACCAAAGAATGATTATTGGAGATGACGGAGGTGCTCAGGTATCATTTGATGCTGGTGAAAACTGGTCGACCTACATGAACCAACCTACTTCACAATTTTACCGAGTAACAACAGATAATCATTTCCCTTATAGAATCTATGGTGCTCAGCAAGATAACTCAACAGTGAGAATTGCTCATAGAACTCAAGGAAGATTCATCGGTGAAACTGATTGGGAATCTACTGCTGGTGGTGAAAGTGCTCATATTGCAATAGACCCAACCAATAATGATATTGTTTATGGAGGTAGTTATGGCGGACTATTAACCAGAGTAAATCATAAAACTGGAGATAGAAGAGCTGTAAATGTTTGGCCAGATGATCCAATGGGTCACGGAGCGGAAGATTTCAAATATCGTTTCCAATGGAACTTCCCAATTTTATTCTCTCCTCATCAAAACAATAAGCTATATGCTGCATCTCAGCATCTACATGTATCTTATAATGAAGGTCAGTCTTGGGAAATCATTAGTCCAGATCTAACGAAGAATGATCCTAAAACCTTAGGGCCTTCCGGAGGACCTATTACAAAGGATAACACCGGAGTTGAATACTATGCAACCATCTTTGCAGTAAATGAATCTAAATACGAAAAAGACTTAATCTGGACAGGTTCTGATGACGGATTAGTTCACGTAACGAGAGATGGTGGTAAGAACTGGACCAATGTAACTCCGAAGAAAATGCCAGATTGGATGATGATCAACTGTATTGAAGTAGATCCATTTATCAAAGGAGGAGCTTATATTGTTGGTACAAAATATAAAACAGGAGACTACACCCCATACATTTACAAAACTGAAAACTATGGTAAATCTTGGAAACTGATTACAAATGGAATTGGAGCTGAAGACTTTACCAGAGCTTTGAGAGCAGATCCAAAACGTAAAGGATTATTATATGCTGGTACAGAAAGAGGAATGTATATCTCTTTTGATGACGGTAAGAATTGGCAGAACTTCCAATTAAACCTTCCAATCGTACCGATTACAGATCTGGCTATCAAAAATGATAACCTTATCGCAGCTACCCAAGGTAGATCTTTTTGGATGATCGATGATCTTACTGTTTTACATCAATTAAATTCTGATGTAATGAATCAGAGTGTTACCTTATTCAAACCTCAAGATAGTTACAGAATGGGTGGTGGACGAGGAGCAACCTCTAGAACTTCGGGAACCAATCATCCTGGAGGAGTTGCTATCAACTACTACATTAAAGATAGAGGTGAGAAAGACGTTGTTTCTTTAAGCTTCCATGATAATGCAGGAAACCATATCCGAACTTTTAGCACTAAACCAAATAAAGAAAGAGAAGATGGAAGATTGAATGTAAAAGATGGCAATAATATCTTCTATTGGAACATGATGTATACAGGTGCTGAAAGAGTTCAAGGAATGATCTTATGGTGGGCTTCTTTGAGCGGACCAATGGCATTGCCAGGTGAATATAAAGTGACCTTAAAAGTTGGTGATACAGAGAAGACTCAAAACTTTACCATCCTAGCGAATCCAACTTCTGAGGCTAGTATTGCTGATATGAAAGCTCAATTCGACTTTATTAATGACATCAACACTAAAGTCACTGAGATTCATAAAGCATTGAAGAATGTGAAAAAGGTTAGAGCTCAGGTTAGCACTTTAAAGAAGTCGATTAAAGACAAGAAAAAACACAAAGAATTGATCGATTTTGCTGATGCTTTAGTGAAAGATTTAACCAAAGTTGAAGAAGCATTATATCAAACGAAAAGCAGAAGTGGACAAGATCCATTAAACTTCCCGATTCGCTTGAATAACAAATTGGCTCACTTAAACTCATTAACGAGAATTGGAAATTACGGTCCAACACAACAGGCGATTGATTTTAAAAATGCAATTTCTAAAGAGATTGATGTAGAGTTAGGTAAGCTTTACGGAATGTTTAATAGCCGAGTTAAAGAATTGAATCAAAAAGTGAAAAATAGTCAGATTGATTTTATTCAGATTGACTAGATTTTCTATTATGAAAAATATTAAAAGCGACCCAAATGGGTCGCTTTTTTTGATGTATATACCTTATGTAACAAATGTTACATAATGACAAATATCATGGGTCAGAATCTTGGGGAAGAATAACTTTAATGAAGTCATTTGAAAGTTCAAATTTATTTTGAACCTTCTTAAATTCTTTTATTATGAGATATACATTTATAAAATTTCTCGCCCTATTATTTGTCTCTACAGCGATGGCTCAAACGGGTCATGTACTGCAAGGAATCGGTGCCAAAAACCTATCTATGGGTGGGGCAGCTACTGGTAACGCATTAGATATTTCTGGTGCAATTCACTGGAATCCAGCAGCAATTTCAGCATTTGATACGAATCAATTAAAAATTGATATTGGTCTATTCTTTTCAGCCCCAGAACTAAGTTCTACGGTTCCTGAGTTTGCAAACGGAATTCCAACAGGAAACTTTTTCTCTGGAACGACTCAAGATGATCGAGGTATTTCTATAATGCCAAATGTCGCCTATACTTGGGGTAAAGAGGGAAGTAAAAATCGTTTTGCGGTTTCCGCATTTGGAATTAGTGGTTTTGGAGTGACTTTCCCCGAAAATATAATGAATCCTATTAACGCTCCACAATCAATGGGTGGTTTTGGTAGAATTGAGTCGGATTATGCCTTATTACAAATGGCATTTACATGGTCTTATGAACTTTCCGATAAAGTAGCAATTGGTATAGCACCAACCTTTAATTATGCAACCTTAGAGCTTATGCCAAACCCAACCGCAGATCCATCGATGGTAGGATATCCATCTTCAGATAAGACAAGTAGTATTGGATTTGGAGCACAAGTTGGTATTTATTATGATTCTGACTCAGGATTTACTTCGGGTATTTCATATAAATCCAATCAATATTTCTCAGAGTTTACGTTCGATAATACTTATCTAGATTCGAGCACTGGCAATAGTACTTTTGAAATGGATTATCCTTCTATTCTTTCATTAGGAATTGGTTATTCAAAAAGTGATTGGGACCTTGCGGTAGATTACAGATTCATCAATTATGAAAACACCACCGGTTTTGACAGTTTTGGCTGGACACAAACAGCTTCAGTTTCAGGATTTGGCTGGAAGAATGTTAATGTAGTATCCGCGGGTGTTCAATTCAAAGGAATTGATAAGCTTCCTTTAAGAGCAGGTTATACCTACAGTTCAAATCCGATATCAGAAACTACAGCTTTCTTTAATGTACCTGCAACTGCGATAATTAAAAATGCTTATCAATTTGGATTTAGTTATGAAGCTACTGATAACATTTCATTAGACTTTGTTTATCACCACGGAACAAGTAGCGGAGATACAAGCGGACCACTTTACAATCCACAAATGATAGGAATGAGTCCTCCATTGGGAGCGATTCCTGGAAGTGAAGTAAGCTATAACATGACTACAGATATGATCATGTTTGGATTCTCCTATAATTTTAAATAAAAAGAAAAAGCGACGTTTAACGTCGCTTTTTTTTACTTATAAATACTTGAGCTAATGTGATTAATATTCCAAATCCGAGACCGATGACCAGTCTGGTTCCAAAATTAAAATCTCTTCCGAAGAAGATACTTAACAGATAGGAAACCCCTAAATAAAACAGGGTTGTCACCAAAATAGCGATTGCGTATTTCTTATAGTTCATTACTATTTTAGTTTCTGGTTATTATGATGTCGATCGTGATCTCTTTTAGTTTTGATATCCAATTTCTTTTCAAAAGACTCTTGAAGGTTCACTCCCGTTTGATTGGCCAAACATAACACCACAAATAAAACATCTGCAAGCTCTTCTCCTAAATCCTTATTCTTATCAGACTCCTTTTCACTCTGCTCACCATAACGCCTAGCAATGATTCTTGCTACCTCCCCTACTTCTTCCGTCAATTGAGCCATATTGGTTAGTTCATTAAAATAACGAACCCCGTGATTCTTGATCCAATCGTCTACTTGCTGTTGTGCATTTTGAATGTTCATATTCTTCGTTTGAAAAGTTAACTGCCTCAAAGTTACGAAGTCCTTTTTTGATAAGAAAGACTCACATTTTAATCTTCATTTAATTTGGGTTAACTTAGTAATCCTCAACAGTCCAAATCAATATACATGAAAGAATTAAAAAAAGAAGATATCAGTCAAGAAGTATTTGACTTATATGACGACTATGCACACAACAAATTAACGCGTAAAGAATTCTTAGCGAAACTATCACTTTATGCAGTAGGAGCTATTACGTTGCCTGCTCTATTAAGTTTTATTTCTCCAAATTATGTGGATTCTATTCTAGTTCAACCAGATGATGAAAGGCTTGAATCTAATATGATCAGTTATGCTTCACCAAAAGGCGCAGGAACAATGAAGGGATTGTTATCAAAACCCAAAAACGCTAAAGGGAAATTACCCGGAATTGTAGTGGTTCATGAAAACCGAGGATTGAATCCTTATATCGAAGATGTCGGAAGACGTGCTGCCTTAGAGGGATATATCACTCTAGCTCCTGATGCCTTAACACCTTTAGGTGGTTATCCAGGAAATGATGACGACGGACGAACTATGCAACGCAAAAGAGATCGATTAAAAATGCTAGAAGATTTTATTGCGGCTTTTAACCATTTAAAAGCACATAAAGACTGCACAGGAAAGATTGGTGTAGTTGGGTTCTGTTTTGGGGGATGGATCTCTAATATGATGGCTGTTAGAGTAAAAGATCTTGGTGCTGCAGTTCCCTATTACGGAAGGCAACCTTCTAATGAAGATGCAGCAAAGATCAAATCTCCTTTGATGCTGCAATATGCAGAGTTAGACAAAAGGGTAAACGCCGGATGGGAAGAATTTGAAAAGGTTTTAAAAGAGAATAAAATAGAATATACAGCCCATTTTTACCCGAAAGTAAATCACGGTTTTCATAACAACACCACACCAAGATTTGATAAAGAAGCTGCTGATCTTTCATGGAAACGAACCTTGGAATTCTTTAAAAAGCATTTAAAGAGCTAAACCAATTATTTATCTTAGATATTCTAAGAATTCATCCCTATCTATTTCTCTGGCTCCTAAGCTGGCCAGGTGATCGTTGTATACCTGACAATCGATCAATTTATAACCGGATCTGGCGAGATGAATAAAGGCTAATTTTGAAGTATTGGAAACTTTTGAGAACATGCTTTCACCGCAGAAGACATCTCCGAGTTCTATTCCATACAATCCGCCCACAAGCTCATCTTCCTGCCAAACCTCAATGGATTTTGCATGACCGAGCTTATGTAATTTGATATATGCTTGCTCCATTTCATCAGTGATCCAAGTGCCAAATTCTTCCTTGCGGAAAATGGTTTTGCAATTTTGAATTACCTCTTCAAAGGCTTGATTCTCCGTAATTCTGAATCGCTCTTTCTTCATGACTTGCTTCATCGACTTAGACACCTTGAGTTCATCAGGAAACAAAACCATTCTCTCAGAAGGGCAATGCCATAAAATAGGATATTCCTCTGAGTACCATGGGAAGATTCCTCTTCTATAAGCATACATGAGTCGTTCTGGTGAAAGATCTCCTCCAATGGCTAATATGCCTTCGGGAGAAGCATCTTCGTATGGAGGAAACTCTATTTTTTCTGACAACCACCTCATTCAAGATTCCAATTTAAAAAACAAGTAATCCTCCGATATAAATGGCACTTGCTACAAACATTGCAATGAGCGTATATGGCAGAATCTCTTTTGCTTTTAATTTTGTAATTCCTAATAACGGTAATGCCCAAAAAGGTTGTAGCATGTTCGTAATCTGATCTCCATAGGCAAGGGCCATGATCGCTTTATTTAAAGGAACTCCCAACTTTAATGCTGATTCTACAACAATGGGTCCTTGCACAACCCACTGACCTCCACCACTGGGAACAAAAACATTAACCAATCCTGCACTGAAAAAAGTAAATATGGGGAGTGTGGTTGCATTAGAAATCGAAACAAAAAAATCTGATATCTGAGTTACCATCCCTGAGTTGCTCATAATACCCATGATCCCGAAATACAAGGGAAACTGAATTAAGATTCCAGATATATCAGAAATTGACTCACCTACCGCATTAATAAATCTCTTAAAACTACCATGCAGCAAGATTCCCATTCCCAACATTAAAAAATTGATCAGATTTGGTGTAATCTTTAATGCTTTGATATCATCAATATATCGATAAGAGAAAGTAACAATGATCAACATACCGAAGAAAATCGCTAATATCTTTGAACTATCTAGTTTTTCAGCACTGGTCTTCACTCCTTCCTCTTTATCCAATTGATATTCTGGTAAATTGATGCTGGTGGGATTCGATCTTTTTCCTAAGAAAAAGAATAGACCTGAGATCACAACAACAACAGTAAAAAAAATCAATAAATTAGAAAGACTGAATATGGTCTCACTATAATCGATCACATTAGGAATTTGATTCAATAATTCTGGAGAAGAAACGTCCTTCATGATTCCTGCAATATGTCCATCCTCATTGATTTTGATAGGTGCAGAACCCGAGATACCACCATGCCAAACCATTAATCCAGTATATCCTGCTGCCCCAATGATTGGGTAATTGAGTTTTATCCCTTTCTTCTGTGCATGTTCCGCTACCTTCCTTGCTAATAATGCTCCAAAGATTAATCCCAATCCCCAATTGAAGAAAGCAACTAACATAGTAGTACAAGCAACAATGGCAGCGCTCGTTGCAGTTGATTTACAGAATTGAGTCACTTTAAGGATGGCCCTGCTAACTGGTCTACTGAGTACTAGAACATGTCCTAAAATCAAGATCAGCATCATCTGATACGCAAATACCAGTAGGCTATTAGACCAAATCCCATCTTCCCAAAACTTGAGAACATCAACCGTATAATCTAAAAAACTAAGGTCATCCGGACGTGTAAATGAAACTGCCAATCCAATCGTAAATAAGGTGAGTAAAATGGCAATAGTAAATGGAGAGGGTAGATATTTCTGAAAAACGTTCTCGATTGCTTTGGTAAGCTTCATAAATTTCAAATTTGCCACTAAATTAAAGAAAAGTTAATAAGCTGTTTTTCTTATGTTATGACAATATTCCTCCGTATTTTTGCATTTCCTAAGAAATGTTATGAAAACAAAAACAAGGAAAAAATCTAAAACACGTCTACTCCACCAGTATTATGCATACACGGGGTTCTATTCTTTTGTTGGAAAGAGTTTGAAAAAGGCTGCTTTACCTGTTCTTTTGATTGTTGTTGGACTATTCTTATTCAATAAGTATGTCTTTACGATTGATGATGGGTTGGAGTTGCTTACAAACTCATTCTCTAGAATCGGTGTATTGATTACTTTCTTTATTTCTGAAACACTATTAGGATTGATCCCACCGGAGATCTTTATTGGTTGGTCTAAGAAGACAGCAGAGCCTATTCTAAACCTTTCCATTTTAGCAACCTTATCCTATGTTGGAGGAATCTTATCTTTTTACATTGGAAAAGCAGCAACTAAAATTCCTTCTGTGAAGAATTACTTAGAAGTTAAAATGTCTAAGCATTTGAAAAACACAAGTAAATGGGGAGGTTTCTTGATCATTATTGGAGCCTTGCTTCCCGTGCCTTTTTCCATTACTTGTATGGCAGCCGGAATGATCAAATATCCAATCAAAGGTGTTGTTCTTTTCGGACTGTTTAGATTCGCACGTTTTGCCTTATACGCTTGGGCGATCTTTAATGTTGTGAGTTAAGAATTCTGTTCTTCTTCAGGGAAACTATTTCTAAAATCCGTAACCGTTTTATCGATTGCCTTATCAATAACAGAGTCTGTGGTATCATACTTGGGTGCTAATGAAGGTTTGTCTGGAAACTGCTCTATCATCATAGTAGTTGATGGGAATGCAAAATCAACTCCTAACTCTTTGGCCAATTTTATAATCGCGATATGAATCTGATGTTTAGAGGTCTGCATAGTACCCCAAGCCAAAGTTTTGAAATACATATTTAGCATGATGTTCAAAGAAGAACCACCAAACTCTACAAACTCTACATTATAGGCATCTTTCTTAGTATCAGGGTGAGCTAATATAATCTCACGAACTCCTTTTACAAAAGCTTCAATCAATTCTGGCGGAGTGTCATATCTTAGTCCTAAACTGGTATTGTATCTTCTAAATAAAAGTAGTCCGCTATTCTTAATAACGATCTCTGATAGTTTGCTGTTGGGTATTTGATATACTGAAGTATCCACAGCACGAATTCTTGTAGATCTAAATCCAACCTCTTCAACGGTTCCAACAACTCCTCCACCTTCGATCCAATCACCAATATGAAAAGGTTTATCAATAAAGATCATCACCGTTCCTATCAAATTCTTAACTGTATCTTGGGAAGCGAATGCAATAGCTAAACCTCCAATTGAAGCTCCCGCTAATATAGTCGTAGGATCCACTCCAAAATAAACCAACAATCGAAATACCCCAATGATCACTATGATTACTGTTGAGAAATTTCTCAAAATTGGTATCAGCTGATCATCTAATTTACCCTCTGTTTTTTCCGCCACTTCTTTATATAGACTCAGTAATACTCTAGCCAATTTTAAGAAGACATACATCCAGAATACTGTTGATGTAATATTCACTGCTAAGAAGGTCCATTTATTAAATGCCAATCCGAATTGTAAAGAAGGAAGTACCAAATCAATAATCCATAATGCAACAAGCAAGCTAATAGGATGAGCCAATTTCTTTAATGCGGCATTAACATCACCATCACGATTCTTGGTATATCTATATAAGATTCTCTTTAATATAAAAAATGCCAATCGCTTTGAGATTACAAAAACTATATAAGCAATGAAAAACAGAAGTAACAAGGCTATATATTGCCATACTTCTATTGAAAATATTTCTTTATGTCCAGCCCCAGGAATGACATCATGCAATGCATCTATATACCAAGGAAACACCTCTGCATATAAATTATCAATATTCTGAATGGTTTCTACAGAATAATACCATGAACCCCCAATTCTCTCAACTGAAATTTGTGGCATTTGCTCTGGAAACAAGATTAACTTGTTTTGCACAGAATAATTTATTGTATCAGAATAAATAGAATCTCGGGAGATCTTGCTAAAATCAATCTCCAATCCTTTCCCATCTAAAATCCTCTTAATCTTAATAGCTATATCAACAGCCTTTTCACCTTTTTCACCATAAATGGTTTTGGCCGCCTTTTTGGGATAATAAGAATCTGATTGAAGGAAATAAATGTGGGTATAAACAGCAGCATTCGGATTCGATAGATCTACTTGAACATCCTCTTGAGCAAATCCAACAAATGAGATGAAGGATATTAATAGCAATAATTGTTTCATGGATCGATTGTTAATCATCTGTTAAATGAAGGTACAAATTTAAACCTTTTCTCTTTCTAGATGTCATAAAGACAATTAAATAGAATTCAATCCATCTTAAATTATGAGAAAAATAGCAAGCGTATTGATTTTAGTTTTCGCATTCACACTATCATCACAGGCGCAAAAAAAGGGGAGACGAGTGCAAAAAGATCCAATGACAGTTGAACAACAAACAACTTTAGCGATCAAAAAAATGACTTTGGCGTTAGACCTTACAGATGCTCAGCAAAGAAAGATCAAGCCATTACTAAAAAAACAGATCCAAGAAAGAAGAGATCAGTTTGAAAAAATGAAAAAGCTTCGTGAGGAGAAAAAACAACTAGAATCAAAAGAAAGATTCGAGCGCATGAACCAAGCGCTAGACAAGAAGATAGCCATGAAGAAAGAAATGAAGTCTATCTTAAACAATGAGCAATTCGAAAAGTTTGAGAAAATGTCGAAGATGCGAGAAAGAGGAAAGCGCCGAAAAATGGACAAAATGCGCAAAGTAAAAAAGCTGCGTAAAATGAAAAAGGAGAAAAAAGAATTAGAGGAAGACGATAATTAGTTTTGAGTTGATTTTAAAAGAGCTCGGTTCTGTGAACCGAGCTCTTTTTGTTTTTTTTTGCCAAACTATTCCTTAAACCAACTAGAATATTTCACGTAATTATTTGCAATTCTATCAATCTCACCAGAGATCAATTCTTTAGATATATCTTTTACTTTTTTGGCGGGTACTCCTGCATAAATACTACCCGCTTCAACTCTTGTATTTTTTGTGACTACCGCTCCAGCTGCAATGATAGAATTCGACTCAACCACGCAATCATCCATAATAATACTCCCCATACCTACTAATACATTGTCTTCAATGGTACATCCATGAACAATGGCATTATGACCAATAGAAACATTGTTACCAATATTTGTAGGTGATTTTTGATAGGTCGCATGAATAACTGCTCCGTCTTGAACATTTACCTTATCTCCCATTTTGATATAGTGAACATCCCCTCTAATGACAGCGTTAAACCAAATACTGCATTGACTTCCCATAGTAACTTCTCCGACTATGGTCGCATTTTCCGCCACATAACAATCTTGAGGTATTTGTGGTGATTTTCCTTGAACGGGTTTAATAATTGGCATGGTTTGCTATTTAAAGTATGATAGCAAAGTTCCCTTTTTTGAAGAAGACACCAAAATTTCTTTTCCATTAGATACAACCACGCTTCCTCCTTTTCCTTTTTTATACTTGACCACTGCATTGATATTTACCAAATAGGACTTATGAATTCTGGCAAAATCATAATTACCTAACGCCAATTCAAAATACTTCAATGTCTTGCTCACTAGTTTCTTCGAATTTTCTAAATGGATCTCTGTATAATTATCATCTGCCTTACAAAAGAGAATATCGTTGACATCTAAAACTTCAAAACCATCTTGTTGTGGTATAGTGATCTTTCCAGAAGTCGCAGCCACCTTTGGTGATAAAATCTTATTTTGAAGATCGGTTTCTCTTTCTTTGATCTCGGTCACATGATTGACTGCCTTGATCAATTCATCAATAGAAATAGGTTTTAAAAGATAATAGGATGCATGGCTGTTCAATGCGTCGATAGCGTAGTGATCATAAGCCGTAACAAAGACGGTTTCAAACCTTCTGTCCTCCACTCGTTCAAGTAAATCAAAAGCATTTCCAAAAGGCATTTCAACATCCAAGAAAACAAGATCTAATTCATGTTGCTTGATCAATTCATGAGCATCGTTGATATTGCTAGCTTCTCCTAAGAGCTCAACGTTGAGACAATATTTACTAACATAGTTTCTTAGAATCTCTCTACTTACTTGTTCATCTTCTACAATGATTGCTTTCAATTTCATTTGGCTTAGTTTCTTTTTAATAACAATTTTACTTTGGTTCCAGTCCCATCTTCAAAAAGGTCCTCTACGAAGACCGAAACTCGATCTTGATACATATCATTCAAGATTCCTATTCTTTTTTTGATGGTACTCATTCCTTTAGACTTTTGCTTCAGTTGATTTTTTGTCTTTAACTCTTGAGACCTCTTTCTACCCACTCCATTATCCTCTATCACCACGGAGATGGTATTTGAGTCATGCTGTTGGATTCTCACCTCTAATTTTCCATATTCTTCCTTATATCTCAGTCCATGCCAGATAGCATTCTCAATATAGGGCTGAAGTAACATTGGCGGAATGGAATAATCTTCAAGTTCAATAGATTCGTCTATGCTAATCTCATAATCAAACTTCTCTTTAAATCTGTTATGCTCCAGTTTAACATACAACTGGATCAACTCGATCTCTTTAGTAAAGGGTATAAAATCTTCGTCTGAATTTTCCAATACAGACCTCATCAAAACAGAAAACTCAGATAGATATCTATTCGCATTTCTTTCGTCGTTAACTGCAATGAAACTATTCACAGAGTTTAAGGCGTTGAAGATAAAATGGGGATTCATTTGAGATCTCATCGACTTTAAAGCCAATAGATTGTTTGCTAATTTCTGTTGCTTAACACTTCGGAACAAAAGGGTTGCAAAGACCAACATGATCAGTATTCCACCAATAAGAGAATAGATGACATATTGCTGACTCTTATTTCTTGCTTCACTTAATTCTTGATCTTTAATAGCTAGATTCACCTTCGAATCAACTAACGCTCTTTCCTTTTCTAAACTGGCGATCCTGTTCTGATTATCAGCAATTGTTTTGGCAATTCGCTTCGACTGCTGAATCTCTTGTTCCTTTCTTATGTATAAAGTATCTACCAAGGCAACATACTCCTTGTAAGTTTTAAAGGCCTTGTCATATTCCCCAACATTTGAATATACCTCAGAAAGCTTTCTTGTTGCGTCTTTTTTGATGACAAGATCTCCGTCATCATCTGATTCAGTAGACTCGATACTTTCCTTTAAAAACGGAATTGCACTTTGATAATCTTCTTTCTGAACCAATGCTCTACCTATCTTATAGTTGTTCTCGGAAATAGATTTTCTAGCATTGATGAGGCCATCTCCAAATTCATTAGGAATCGGCTGGGGAGGTGAAGGTTTATTTATACTAGTCTTTGATTTTGATTTTTGATCAGTCACCAATAAAACAGAATCGTTTAATTTCTTGGTTTCAATCAAGGTTTGTTTTCTCAAATTGATTTCTTTATCGAACTGTTGAGTATCATTAAAGAAATCCGCTACTTTATTCTTTTCTCGTAAGGATCGAACGGCGTTCTCTCTTTCTGCTAATCTAATGGAGTTCTGAAATTGCTGATTTGCCTTGGCAATATTTCCTTGTGCCACTAACACATCTCCTAGTTCTGAGTTTAGATCCGTAACTTTAGACTCAATTCCATTCTCCTCAGCTATTTGCAGCGCCTTCTTAAAATTATCTGTAGCCTTACCGAAGTCTTTTTTCTTTAGATAAATATCCCCTAAACTCTCATATACCAAAATCTTTTGAAAGAGTCCAAGACCTTTAGAATTTATCTTGCTCAAATAATCTTCAGCCGTGTCGAAATCCTCAATGATTATGGCTGCCCTTGCCAATTCAAGTTTCGTACTCTCATCATCTCTATACTGAAGAGAATTTTTAAAATTTGTTATTGCAAGGTCAAATTGTTTCCATTCGAAATAAATATCCGCCAATAATCTATAGGTTGCTGCATTTCTTCCTTTTGTATGAGACTCTTTTAAAATATTCTCGATGAATGAAAGACTCTTTTCAATATCAATTCTTTTGTAATAGTTGGCAGAATCTAAATTCACGAAATACTGGCTCGAAGTTGAATTCGATTTAAAAAAATATCCCTTTCTTGAGTTTGAAGTACTGTTATCTGTCTCTACATCATCTATCTCTATTATGATCTCTTCATTAGAGACAATCCTGTAATAGACGGTTTCAAAAGTAGAATGATAAACCACTAATTGATCACCTATTTTGGCTTTGATCGGGTAATACTCTCTTACGAAATTATAAGGATAAAGAATCCCATTTACAGAGACATAAGCGGATCTAATTTCAGTATTTGCTTTCTTGTCGATAATATTCAATTTGATATCATAACCAAGTTTATCTAAGTAACCACCTCCGTTCTTTTCAATACTCTTATCTGGGTTAGTCTGTGAATAACCCAGTATTGAAAAAATGAAAACCAATAAAAATGATATGAATACTCTTTTGATCATAATCAATAACAATAGCCTAAAATTAGGATTTTCAACGCATAAACTTACGTACAAAAACTTGTCAAAAAAAATGCCAAGCCATCTCATGATTCGGTTTTACTTGAATTCTGTACGACTTCACTCAATAAGAAATTTAGTTACCTCAATGAAATGACGAATTCCCTCATTGTACGTTTTTTTTGAAAAAAGATGGCACTAATATTGAATTAGAAACGCAAACGAGTTCAACTCAACATCATTCACCAAAAAATAAATATTATGAACTACAGAATGTTAAAAGTTATTACAGTTCTATTCATGGGACTGAGCACGATCTCCTTTGCAGAAACTTCTGAAAATGAAAACAAAAAGGCTTCATCAACAAAAATTAATGAAGTCGTAAAGAAAAAAGAAACTATTAAAGTTGCTCTTCTATTAGACACGAGTAACAGTATGGACGGACTAATCAATCAAGCAAAAACTCAACTTTGGGAGATTGTTAATGAACTATCTTATGCTAAATACGGAATTAAAAAACCGGATTTAGAAATCGCATTGTATGAGTATGGAAACGACAGGTTGGAAAGCTCTGATGGATATATCAGACAAGTTTTGTCTTTTAGTAATGATCTCGATGAAATCTCAGAAAAGTTATTCTCATTAACAACCAATGGAGGAAAGGAATACTGCGGTCAAGTAATCGATTCTTCCCTTAAACAATTGGAGTGGGGGAAAAATAAGAATGACCTTCGATTAATCTTTATCGCAGGTAACGAACCGTTCACCCAAGGAAAGATCAGTTATCAAGAAGCAATCGCTGATGCTAAAGAAAAAGATGTGATCATCAATACCATCTACTGTGGAAGCTATAACACAGGAATCTCTGGAAAGTGGAAAGATGGAGCAGATCTTGGAGGTGGAGACTATATGACCATTGACCAAGACAAAAAGATTGTTCAGATCGTAACTCCATATGATAATGACATCATCATTCTTAACAAAAAGTTGAATGGTACTTATATCTACTTCGGATCTACGGGTAAATACAAAATGGAGAGACAAAAGATGCAAGATGATAACGCAACAAATATGTCGGCTCCAGTTAGTGTAAAAAGAACAGTGAGTAAAGCATCGAGATTCTATGACAATTCTGCTTGGGACCTTGTAGATAAATCTGAGAAAGAAGAAATAGACTACAAAAAAATCGACAAAAAGAAGCTCCCTAAAAAGCTTCAAAATATGACAGACAAGGAGTTAAAAAGCTATGTAGAAGAACAAAAAAAGATTCGTAAGCAGATAAAGGAGCAGATCAGTGAGCTTAACAAAAAAAGAAGAGCTTACGTTGCCAAGAAACAACGCGAATCTGTGAAAAAGGACGAGTTAGATAATGTGATGATCAAAGCAATCAAAAGACAAGCCATGAAAAAGAACTATTCCTGGTAGCGAGGAAATAGATGTTAATTGTTTTGGTTACGAGATCCGTGGAATTCTGCTTTGAAGTTCCGCGGATTTCTATTTTGTAAGTAGCCTTTGACCAATTGCGATTGTATTATCCTCTAATCCGTTGATCTCTTTTAATAGTGCCACTGTAGTATTGAATTTTTTCGCAATGGAGTACAAGGTATCTCCTTTTTTAACTACATAATACTTTGGTAATGATGGCTTCTTCTCCTTCTTGATGACGATCTCCTCTTTTACCTCTTTCTTTTTATCTCTTTTTCCTTTTCTGACATCTCTTTTTGTGATCTTGTCAAATTCATAGAGCTTATATTCCTCAATGATTCGGATCAATTTTTTTGGGTATTTCTTATCAGTAGCGTAACCAGCTTTTTTAAGTCCTCTTGCCCAACCCTTGTAGTCTTTGAGTCTTAATTCAAATAAAGAGGCATATCTTTTTCTAGAACTCAAGAACTTAGAATGGTCTGCATAAGAAGACTGTACATATTTGTATTTACGAAAACACTCTCCCTTTTCATCATCATCGTGATACACCTTCTGTCCTGTCCAACCTTTATGACATTTGATTCCGAAGTGATTGTTAGACTTAGATGCCAGATTGCTTCTTCCATTACCAGATTCAAGAATTCCTTGGGCCAAAGTAATACTAGCCGGAATCTTATAATCATGCATTTCCACAACGGCTAAAGGGGCATATTTTTTAATGTACTGTAAAGTATATTTGTTCAGAGCTTTGTTCTTCTTTTCTAACTTTCTTACATGTTGAGATTCGTTTACTGAAGGGAGTTTTTTAGGTTTTGTTTCCGCAACCTTTACCTTTTTGGATTTCTTGGTATTTACCCTTCTACTAGAGCTACAACTCGCAATAAAAAGCGAAAGCATGATCAATAGAATTACTCTGGTCTTCATATATCTATTCTGTAGGTTTTATTCTTCTTTTCTAATTGCTGATTAAATCCTTCAATTCCTTGTAAACCGCCTGTATGGATCACTAAGATCTTTGTTCCTCTAGGAAATTTATCTTTTCGAATTTGATCAATTATCCCGAACATCATTTTACCTGTATAAACAGGATCCAATGCTATGCTAGTTTCCTTTTTAAATTCATTGATAAAATGAATCAACTTTTCATTATACTTCGCATATCCACCGAAGTGATAGTCAGTAATCAATCCCCAGTTCTTCTGATGATCTACAAACTTTTGGATCTCCTTCAACAAGAAATCTCCTTTAAGTGCAGAATATCCCAAAACCTTTTGATCATTAGTAACACTATTGATCAATCCGGAAATTGTTCCACCTGTACCGACACATGAACAAATATAATCAAACTGAGAATCTTCATCTGTTAATATTTCCATGCATCCCTTAATCGCGAGTTCATTAGTTCCTCCCTCTGGAATGAGATAAAAATCCCCAAATTCTGATCTCAATTCTGAAATCGTTTCTAAACTGGTTTTATTTCTGTAGGCTTTGCGACTCAAAAAAACGAACTCCATTCCGTATTCATGAGCCTTTCGCAAGGTTGAATTCTCTGCTAAGGTTGTTTCTAAATCTCTTCCAAGTTCCTCTCCACGAATTACACCAACGCTTTTCAAACCTTCCATCTTGGCGGCAGAAGCGGTTGCTAAAATGTGATTTGAAAATGCTCCTCCAAAAGTGAGAAGGGTTTCTTTTTGTTCATGTTTAGCTTCTATCAAATTATACTTGAGTTTTCTAAACTTATTACCTGAGACTTCGGGATGGATCAAATCTTCACGTTTCATCCAGAGTTCCATATTTTTCTCCTTTAGAAAAGGAAGTAGAATCTCCGTATTGGAAGTTTGTAAGTTGTTCTCGAAAAAAGAAGACATCATGAAGTAAAAATAAGTCATATTCTTAACAATAGCATAACTTGATTATTCAACAAAAAAAGTCGAAATTGAAGAGCAATACACAACAACCAAAACATAATGGAGTCTCGAACTAAAAATCCTTTATTAGCCAAGTTGTATTTATACTTGGGTGAATTTGTTTACGGTGGAATTGATGGAACAGTAACCACTTTTGCAGTGGTTGCTGGATCTGTTGGTGCCGGATTAGACACCAATGTAATCGTAATCCTAGGTTTCGCAAACCTATTGGCAGATGGATTCGCCATGTCCATCGGGGCTTACCTTTCAGCAAATTCAGAAAGAGATAAAAACGAACATATTGATTCTAATAAATCTCCTTTCTTCGTTGGATTATCTACTTATATCTCATTTTTGATCATGGGATTTATTCCATTATTGATTTATGTAGTAGACCTTATTTCTGAAGTAACCGTTGATTTATTCACCGTTGCTTCTGTGCTAACAGGTCTCGTATTTATTTTAATAGGGGCTCTGAAAGCCTATGTTACCAACAAAAAATACTTAAAAGGAATTGCACAAACATTGATCTTAGGAGCAATTGCGGCAGTGGTGGCCTATTATGTAGGAGATATTTTAGAACAGATTGTAAATGGATAAGTTTTGAATCACAGAATTTACAATGCCTTAATTATTGCCTCGTCTTTGCTGGGGTACCTTCAATGGGGAGATGGGCAATGGGCATTTCTAATTAAAATGGAATGGGATCTGATCAAAGAGGCTTTTACCAATCCACTGGTTTTTTTTAACCCGGTAGTTTTAATTCCAATGGTAGGACAGGTCTTCTTGATTACTGCAACTATAAAAAAAAGACCCAATAAATATCTTACTTATTCAGGTATTGCATGTGTAGGTTTGTTATTTGGGCTCATTTTTTATTCTGGATTTTTAGCACACATTTATTGGATCCCTTTATCAACTTTACCTTTTTTTGTACTATCCTTCTTAACCATCCGTTATTATCGTAAACTATAAGCTCATGAAATCTCTTCTCTTCAGTATATTCGTCGTTTTAATCCTTCCAGTCAATGCTCAAAAATATGTGGGCAGTGATAAGGACATCGGTGACATATTATCAAATATTAAAGGGTTTTCACAGGCTATTATGGATGGTAATTATCAAGGAATTGGAGATGCGTATACGAAAGATGCGAAGATATTTCCGAGCAACAGAAAGATCATTGAAGGAAGAGAAGCAATAATAAAGTACTGGACTCCAACTAATGGATCTAAAATCGTATTTCATAAGGTCACTCCTGAGGAGATAAAGATCAATGAAAATGAAGCCTTTGATTATGGCTACTATAATGGTATTACAAAAAATGCAAAAGGAGAAATGGTATCTTGGAGAGGCAAATATGTGATCATTTGGAAGAAGATAAATTCCAAGTGGCTTATATATCTTGATATCTGGAATCGTGTGCCCAATGAAAAGAAAAAGTAAATTTATTTATGTTCCTGTCTGAATCTTTTACTCATGAAGAAGTATTAGGTCTGCGTTTTGGTCGGCAATTAATTGGCAAACCAAAACTAGTAGCCCATATCTACTATGTAGATGGATTACTTATAGATACAGGGCAGCGTAAACTTCAAAAGCAGATTCTTCAAGCTACACAAAACTTAGATGTTAAACAGATTTTTTTGACACATCATCATGAGGATCATACAGGAAATATTAAAGCTCTGTCAAAACAACATAATTGTCAAGTTTTAGCACCCAAATTATGTTGTGAACTCATGAAGAACCCTCCTAAACTTAGCTATGCACAGCGAAGATTATGGGGAGACAGAGAAGCGGAAGAAAACCTTACTGCTCAAGATAAATTTATAGAAACCCATCGTTATAAATTTCAACTAATCCCTATTCCTGGTCATGCGAATGATATGGTCGCATTGTATGAACCCAAAAAGAAATGGTTGTTCTCTGCTGATCTTTATATCAATTCTTATATTGGTTATATGCTAGACGATGAGAGTATAGCATCACAAATAAAATCTATCAGAAGAATTCTAGAGCTAGACTTTGAGGTTCTCTTTTGCAGTCATAATCCAAAACTGAAAAATGGCAAGGAGCAGCTTGAGAAAAAACTATACTTCCTGGAAAAGTTTTACAGTGATGTAGCTCAACTGCACCGACTTGGAAATTCAGAGAAAGAAATTTTTGATGAATTGCGTTTAGAGGAAAACTGGTATGTAAGAATATTCTCAGGAGGAAAGCTGTCCAAGTTGAATATGGTCAGAGCTGTGATGAGAGATGAAGATTCTAGAAACTAGACAATTCTTCCTCTGCCAATTCCCAGGCTTCCATCAACCCTTCAAGTTTTCTCTTTTCTGCCTTGTAGTTTTCAAAAAAATTAGGCTGTGAAGAAACTTCTTCATAGTTCTGGGCCAAGGCGAGATCAATCTCTTGGATTTTAGCTTCAAGTTCACTGATCTGATTCTCGATCTTCTTTACCTTATTCTTTAACTTCTTAAGTTCCTTTTCCTGTTCTTTAGAAAGCTGGTACTTAATCTTTTCAGATGATTTTTTTTCTTCTTTAATCACTGTTCTTTTCTCGGCTTCCCTTAAACTTTCCATTTTATGAACCTCTAAGAAGTAATCAATATCACCAAGATATTCTTTGATTACCCTATCCTTGAAGCCATAAACCTTATCGGTAAGGCCTTGCAAGAATTCACGATCGTGAGAAACAAGGATCAAAGTTCCATTAAAGTTTTGAAGTGCTTTTTTAAGTACGTTCTTTGAGGCAATATCAAGGTGGTTGGTAGGCTCATCCATAATCAGCACATTGAAAGGCGATAATAACAATTTGCAAAGAGCCAATCTGTTTCTTTCACCTCCAGATAGTACCTTGGCTTTTTTATCTACTGCCTCACCACTAAATAAAAATGCACCTAACATATCTCGTA
>CAZDKB010000036.1:0-23502 GCA_964505885.1 uncultured Flavobacterium sp. | reverse complement strand
ATAAATTGTTTTATTAGTTATGTAACGGTAGATACAGAATCAGACCCAAATAACCCTGCTTTTCCTAGCACTGAAAAACAATGGAATCTAGCAAGACAATTGGAAGTCGAATTAAAAAGCATTGGCATGCAAGAGGTAAGTTTAGATGAAAACTGTTACCTCATGGCTACCCTACCAAGTAATTTAGACTACGAAGTACCCACAATTGGTTTTGTTTCTCATATCGATACAAGTCCAGATTTTACTGGAGCGAACGTAAATCCTCAAATTCATGAAAACTATGACGGTGGTGAGATTATATTGAACGAGAAAGAAAATATTGTATTGAGTCCCTCCTATTTTGAAGACCTACTACAATACAAAGGCCAGACTATAATTACAACAGACGGCACAACGCTTTTAGGTGCGGATGACAAAGCCGGTATTACAGAGATTGTCTCTGCGATGGAGTATTTGATTCAAAATCCAGAGATCAAACACGGGAAGATCAGAATTTGTTTTACTCCTGATGAAGAGGTTGGAAAAGGAGCTCATAAATTTGATGTAGAAAAATTTGGAGCGGATTGGGCTTATACCATGGATGGATCTCAAATTGGAGAACTAGAATATGAGAATTTTAATGCAGCTGGTGCCAAGGTTACCATTAACGGAAAGATCGTTCATCCTGGATATGCAAAAGGTAAAATGATCAACTCTATGACCATAGGAAGTGAATTCATTAAGAGATTACCGGCAAATGAAGTTCCAGAAAAGACAGAAGGCTATGAAGGGTTTTATCATTTATACAGTCTAGAAGGAAAGGTAGAACAAACCACGCTGCTGTATATTATAAGAGATCACGATAAACACCTCTTTGAAGAGCGAAAAGCCTTTATATCTAATGTAGTATCAGAAATGAATAATGAATTTGGTAGCAATACTGTAGAGATTCATATCAAAGATCAATATTACAATATGAAGGAAAAAGTCGTTCCTGTAATGCATATTGTCGATATTGCTGAAGAGGTTATGAAAGACCTTGGGATTACTCCTTTGATCAAACCGATTCGCGGGGGAACAGACGGTTCTCAATTATCTTATATGGGATTACCTTGCCCTAATATCTTTACTGGAGGACATAATTTTCATGGTAGATATGAGTATGTACCAGTAGAATCCATGATAAAGGCAACAGAAGTCATTGTAGGAATTGCTCAGAAAGTTACTGAAAGATTCAAATAAATGATTATAAACCTTTGTCATTTCGACTAACGATTCCGTCCCGATGCTTCGGGATAGGAATGGTATGGAGAAATCTTTTAATATCAAATTATGAGATTTTTAGACTTCACCTGCCTGTCGCAGGCTGGCTCAAAATGACAATTAAAAGAAATATGAAGTATAAAGGCATAATTTTCGATTGCGACGGCGTTCTTGTGGATAGCGAAGCAATATCTTGTGGAGTGCTTGTTGATCAAGCCAATGAATTAGGAGCAAAAATTGACTTAGAATATGCCATTAGAGTGTTTTCCGGGACTTCTCTAAAATTTGTCATGGATAATATTCAAGGATTGATTAGTGAGCCACTTCCATCAAATTTTGATAAAGAATACAGAAGAAGATGTACAATTCGTTTTCAGAATGAGATAAAACCTATTCAAGGAGTTGTTGATGTTCTGAACTCTTTACAAGTTCCTTTTTGTGTTGCATCTAATGGACCACTAGATAAAATGAGCCTAAATTTAAAACTGACAGGTTTAGACCATTTTTTTCGAGGAAAAATGTTTAGTGCTTATAAGATCAATTCATGGAAACCCGACCCTACATTATTTTTAACAGCCGCAGAATCCATGGGATTTAAACCCAAAGAATGTGCAGTTGTAGAGGATAGCATATCTGGAGTAAGAGCAGGCTTAGCAGGTGGTTTTGATGTTTATGCTCTTAGTCACACCCACAAAATGAACTCTTTTAAAGAGCAAGGAGTACAAGTGTTCTCAAAAATGAGTGAGTTGATTAATTTATTGGAATCAGCTTAATAAAGCTCTGGAATCTTACCCTTCACTCCGTCATAAAAAGAGTGAAAATAAGCGAAGTCCTTTTCCTTATCGTCAGTAGGTTCATAAGGGTCTGAAACTTTTACTTGTTTATTCTCGAAGTCTAAAGTTGCCATTACAATAGGCACCTTCGCTCCTTTAGCGATATAATAGAACCCCGTTTTCCATTTATCAACTTTCTTTCGAGTTCCTTCTGGGGATAATCCCAATCTAAATTGATCTCGACTATTGAAAATATCAACAATTGCATCCACTAGGTTATTACTTTTAGATCTATCCACCGGAGCACCTCCTAGCGATCGAAAGATCCATCCAAAAGGTCCTTTAAATAAAGAATCTTTTCCAATAAAATTAATTTTCTCTCCGGAAACATTTCTCGCAAGAATCGCAATTGGAAAGTCTTGCCAACTCGTATGAGGAGCAGCAATAACTACATATTTTTTTAAATGTGAGGGAAAGTTTCCAACCAATTTCCAACCTAGAATCTTATAAAAGATAAACTTTGAGAACGCCTTCATTTTGATGAAATAAAAACCTAAATTTAAGGACTTATTTTTTAATGATGACCGACTTATTTATCTACTTACTTGTCAGTGTTTTAGGAATTGGCCTTGGATGGTTTATTGGAAAATTACAGTCCAAAGCCAAATATGGAGCTGTTGACAACGAGAAGAATATCTTGATTGAAAGTAGTAATGAACTTCGAAATGAACTAAGATCTACTCAAAAAGAAAAAGAAGGGCTTTTATTAGAAAACACAAGGCAAGAAGCAGAATTAAAGAACCTGAATATTCGTTTAGAAGAGAATCAAAAAGATATTGAGAAACTTCAGGAGAAGTTTACCAAAGAATTTGAAAATCTTGCCAATAAGATCTTAGATGAGAAATCAGAGAAGTTCACAAAAAAGAATAAGGAGAATATAGAAACGATTCTAAATCCACTGAAAGAAAAGATAAAAGAGTTTGAAGGTAAAGTAGATAAAACGCACAAAGAAAGTATCGACTATCATGCAGCTTTGCGTCAACAGATCAGGGGATTAAAGGAATTAAACCATCAGATGAGTAAAGAGACCTTGAATTTAACCAAGGCCCTCAAAGGTGATAGCAAAGCACAAGGTGATTGGGGTGAAACTCAGTTAGAGCTTCTTTTGGAAAAGGCAAATTTGATTAAAGATATTCACTATTCTACTCAAGGTGGTTTTAGAGATGAAGATGGTAAATTAAAAAAACCCGATCTCATCATTAATCTTCCTGACAATAGACACCTTATAATAGATTCAAAGGTTTCTTTAACCAATTATGAAGCCTATTACAGCGAGGAAGATGATCAAACCAAAGCTGTTCAATTAAAATTACATATCGAAAGTATTCGTAAGCATATTAAAGAGCTGAGCGATAAAAAATATGAATCTTTATATTCCATCAATTCTCCAGATTATGTAATGATGTTTGTTCCTATAGAACCCGCTTTGATGTTGGCTTTAGGAAATGTAAATGATCTTTATTTGGAAGCTCTAGACAAAAACGTTGTTTTGGTCTCCTCTTCTACTCTATTGGCAACCTTAAGTACGGTTTCTTCTATGTGGAGACAAGAGAATCAGAAAAGAAATGTACTTGAGATTGCACGACAAGCGGGTGCTCTTTACGATAAATTTAATGGGTTATTAGTTGACCTAGTAGATGTTGGAAAACGATTGGATTCTGCTAAAACAGGTTACGAAGGAGCTATGAACAAGCTATCAACCGGTAGAGGAAACTTAATTACAAGTGTTGAAAAGCTGAAAAAATTAGGAGCAAAAACACAAAAAAGTATCCCTCAGAGTCTATTAGATAGAGCTCAGGATGAGGAGTAACTATTCCAAGGCCTGTAGCTTTCTATCCCGTCTCGTGTAAAACCAAAAATCTCCTTTTTTGATTTTCTTTCGATATCCTAAGAGATGAAAAATAGGCTTGCCTAAAAAGACCACGATCTTTGGATCTACTTTTAAAGTATAAGTATCCTCTTGTGAAATTCCTGGAAGAACCTTTAGTAATGCGTGAAGATTCATTCTTCTTAATGCAATCGATAAACCCATCCAAAACCAAGAGATTCTTCGAATTATAAAAAAACCATCATTGCCTTGTTTTTGATACAATGGCATAAATATGAGTCCATTTCTCGGCGATTTAACAGAGGCTCCATTAGAAAGGGCTAAATGAACACCTTTTTTTATTCGTTTGAAATTAGAGTATCCCCTTTTCATCACGAAATTCTCCTTATCCTGAATCGTATACTTATATACGATATGAAAGAACTTACTAATCGGATATTTTATTAATTCTCTATGCTTAAAGGCTTTGTATTCTTTTGTAGTAATCGATTTACTCAGATGTAAAGACTTCCATATAAAGTCTACACTATTTACCACCGAACTCTCCTCATCATGCTGTCCAGCTTCAAATCCCAATGAAACATGTCCAAATTCATTCAAATACGTTAGAAGTGGACCTTCAAGAAATTCTTCAATTCCTAATACTGTTGCAATCTTAAATTTTGAGGCAAAGCGTCTATTATTCAATGAATCACTAATGGTAATAAATGGAACCGAAAATGCAGATGTAGTATGAATATCAAGAAAGTAAAATGGACCTTCATGGTATTTAAAAAGGTGTATTAAGATCTTTCTGAGATCCACTAATTCATCTGATTCTGAAAATTTAGCTAGCTTAGATTCAACAATAGCACTCACCAACTCATCAGTCCATAATCTATTCAAATCAAGATCAATAAATCTTTCATCTTTGGCCAAAGCTTTTAAATTTCCTTTGATTGCATAAAAGTTTCCATTCAAACGAATATCATTCTTGTTGATGTGATTACAGATGATCTCCAAAGCCTTAACCCCTGCGTCTTCATTTCCATGAATCCCACCAAAAACTACCACAGTGGGTCCTTTTGTGGCATTAGTTTGATATCCGATAAATCGATTTGGGTAAGCGTTTATAAATGGACGCATATGGTTAATGTGTTTCTCGTGCTTTTAATAAATCTGTATTTGTTACAATCCCCATCAATTCCTCCTTATATATAACAGCTAAAGAACTGATGTTATTGCTTTCCATGATATCATTCATTTCATCCACACTTGTTTCAGGATGGATAGGGACAAACGATTTGTTCATAATATCTTTCGCAGTCTTTTGATTTGGACCTGTATCCCTAGATATATTTTGTAGGATATTTTCGTTGACCATTCCTACAATTTTATTTTCGTCATTCAATACTGGAACATGATGGATATGTTTCCATTTCATGATCTTTTGGATCAACTCTGTGCAATCATCCTCATGAACAACAAATAACTCTCTAGACATGATCTTGTATGCCTTATTTCTTGATCCTAAAATCTTGTCGGGTAATTCATCAATGTTTTTCCATAAATGGACCGGGGTATTTAACAACTGATATTCATGCATTTTCTGGGTGAGAAGTGCATTGATCTCATAGGTAGAAAATTGATCTGTCAGCAATGCTTTATTTCTTTTGATCCATTTGCTTCCTGTTTGTCTAGTTTCTATCCTACTTTTTATGATACCTAAATATTTATCAATGTCTTCCTTATCTACTCCAGAGCGAATTAATCCTTGACGTGCCATTGGCAGTAAAGTATCTAATATTAATTCAATCGCAGATACTTCTTTTCCAAACCAGTTAAAATAACTCTCGATACCAGTTCTAGCGGCATTAATAAAGTTTCCTCTGGCAACCTTAAAATTCACTTTGTTATAGATTTTTTTACAATCTTCTGGCATTCCTTGCATCACTCCTATCCAGAACATTGCATTGGCAACCTCATCTATTTTTGTAGGACCTGAAGGAATATATCTATTCTCAATTCTCAAATGAGCTATGTTCTTATGAACCCCATAACACAATCGATTCCATTTATACAAAGTACCATTATGCAATTGAAGAGCTGTTAATTTGGGCATTACACCTTCATTCAATGAGGCCATAGAATCTTCATTAAAATCGGAAGTTACAAGTGGTGCATACCTCACTACATCATCAATAAAAAGTTCTGAGATCGAATCTTCTACCCATCTGGATCCAAAAGAAACTCGAGGTTTCTGTCCGCGCATTAGATGTGCATCATTTCTAAGATCTACACTTTGTTGAAATAATGCAATTCTCGTTTCACTCCATAATTCTTTTCCTAAGAGAATGGGAGAGTTTGTCATGACAGATAAAACGGGGCCAGCTATCATCTGAGACCAATTATACATATCGATTGCGTCCTTAGGGTCGATCTGTAAATGCACTTGAAAGCTCGTATTACAGGCTTCAAAAAGAATGGAGTCATGTGTTAACTTCAATTCATCAACCCCCATAATATGTAACTTAAACTGATCTCCCCTTATACTTTTAATTACTTCATTTAAGGTTCGATATCGTTCGTAAGGGGTAACATATTTAAAGTCAAGATCTTTGATCCGCAGTGTTGGAAGAATTCCTGCAAGAACAATATTATCTTTATTTACTGTTTGTGCTGCTTTTTGAACCTTAGCTACCAATCTATCTAATTCAGATTCAACTTTTGTAAAGCACTTTCCTTTTAGTTCATATGGTTCAAGGTTTAATTCCAAATTGAATAAACCTAATTCTGTAGTTAAATGATCATCATCAACAGCATTCAGGATCTCTAATGCGTTATAAGAAGGTGTGAAATCTTTTTTGACAATACAAAGTTCTTGTTCTGCTCCAATACGTTGAATATCGCTTTCAAACATGCCCTTGTTCATCATTGTTTGAAAAGCATCAATATCATTTAAAAGCTGATGAACAAAGACCTTACGGTCTTCTTTGGAGGTAATTGCTCGTACAGATTGTGATCCCATGAGACGATTGTTTACGCCTCACAAATAAGGAATTTATCACGAATTAAATTATGATAATTATCATATCAAATAGCCAATAAGACAGGGCTATTCATGAATTAGCTTAATGGTTTTAAACGAAGTAGATGTACTGATTTTTGCAAGATAAATACCCTTAGAAAATCCGCTCAAATCAATACTTGAACCCATAGTCATTCCTGGTATGATTAACCTTCCTGAAAGATCATGAACTTCAATCTCTAAATCCTCTGATGAAGAATTGGTTATATTAAATATGCCATTATTACTAGGATTAGGATATAAAGCAACTTGTGGAGCTTGCACTGAGCTCGTACTTAAAATTCCATTTCCTTCCTGTATGGTAATTGCTTGGTTAACTGAAACATTGTTGATTGTCTCTACAACCCCGGTTCTATTCCAAGTTATTTTGATATAATCGATCTCTGTGGCTGCTCCTAAACCAAAGAACTCATATGTAGAATTTTGAGCTAAATAGCCTTCTCCACAAACCGTATAACGATAAGTAGATTTACCATCTGCAAAAACCTCTATCTTATTTCCATAACCATCTTTATTACTGGATACCCCTTCCAAATTTATCTTTACCCAAGAATTAGTAGTTGTTGTCTGATTTTCCCAAAGGAAGAAATTTGCACCTTCGTTCATCACAACAATATCTGGCTTACCATCATTATTAAAATCACCAATAGCATTTGAATAACTCTCTTCGGTATCATCATTAAAGCCTATGTTATTGGGAACAATAAAAGTATCATCAGCTTGATTATGAAAAAATGCGGCCGAAGGAAAACTTGCAACAGACCCATCAAATGAACTACTTACATAGAGATCAAGAAACCCGTCGAGATCCGCATCTAGAAATACTGAACCCCAAGCAAAACTCTCAAATGTAACTCCCGCTATGGATGCTACATCTGTAAAGCTCGTTCCATTTACATTCTCCAAAAGATAGTTCCCTGATTGAGTATTTGTTACATAGATATCAAACCATCCATCATTATTATAATCTCCAATTGTTGTGCACATGGCATCTATATTGATACCGGCTCCAGTAGAATTTGAAACATCAGTAAAAACTCCAGACCCATTATTCTGGTATAATTCATTGGCATCGTTCTTATCATTGCTTATATATAGATCTTGATCACCATCATTATCATAATCGAAGAAGGAAGCCACGAAGGTAAGGTCTAAAGTCACGCTAATACCGCTCTCTATTGTAATATCAACAAAAGTACCATCATCATTTCTATACAAATGATTTCTATGATTATCTCTATTACAAATAAATAGATCTAGATCACCATCATTATCGATATCTCCGAAAGTAGCACCATAAGAGGTTTTATCTTGAGTAAATAAGCCTGCACTTGAAGTTACATCTGTAAAAACATTTCCATCATTATTGTACAAATGATTCACTCCTTGCACTCCTGTAACGAAAAAGTCTTTATCTCCATCATTATCATAATCTACCCATAGAACTTGCTTCGCTCTAATTTGGTCATTAATTCCGGATAAAAATACTCTCGTAAAAGTACCGTTGTTATTTTGCATAAAATATACTTCCTGAGTTTCATCCGTTGTAAGAGTCAGATCATCCCAGCCATCACCGTTGAAATCAACAAAAGATACACCAGCACCAAAGGTGCTTGTTCCATATAATAAATTGATGCCTTTACTGCTTGCAACTTCATCAAATTGAAGCTGAGCATGCACTAATTGAAGGCTAACCAATAAAAAGAGAAAGAATAATTTACGCATGAGACAAATGTAGTTTTTAATTCATTCTTTAACAATAGATTGCTCATCATTTTCCATCAAAAAACCCTAACATTTTTGATGTTAGGGTTTGTGTACTATAAGTTTTCAGAATTAAGCAACAAACAAAGGTCTATGACTCATGAAGTCGTGAACTTGGTTGGCTATTTTCTCTAACTTTTCTTCATTCTCAAAGTTCTGAATTGCTGCATCAATAAATTCAACAATGGTCACCATATCCTCCTCTTTCAATCCTCTGGTTGTCACCGCAGGAGTACCCACACGGATTCCTGAAGTTACAAAAGGTGATTTATCATCAAACGGAACCATATTCTTATTTACAGTAATATCTGCCTTACCAAGTGCGGATTCCGCCTCTTTACCTGTAATATCTTTATTTCTAAGATCGATCAACATCATGTGATTATCCGTACCTCCAGAAATTAATTGATATCCTCTTTCAACAAAAGCTGCTGCCATGGCTGCCGCATTCTTCTTTACTTGAATCTGATAATGTAAAAAATCGTCTGTAAGAGCTTCACCAAAAGCAATGGCCTTCGCAGCAATGATATGCTCTAATGGTCCTCCTTGATTACCAGGAAAAACAGCTCCGTTTAATAGAGCGGACATTTTTCTCAGCTTTCCATTCTTTAAAGTGATTCCAAAAGGGTTTTCAAAATCTTTACCCATTAAGATCAATCCTCCTCTTGGGCCTCTTAAAGTCTTATGAGTGGTTGTCGTTACGATATGGCAGTGAGGAATCGGATCATTTAAGATTCCCTTAGCGATCATTCCCGATGGGTGCGAAATATCCGCTAGCAATAATGCTCCTACAGAATCTGCAATTTCTCTGAATCGTTTAAAATTGATATCTCTAGAATAAGCAGAAGCTCCAGCAATAATCATTTGTGGTTTTACCTCGTTCGCAATTGCTTGGATGTTGTCATAATTCAACTCTCCTGTTTCCTTATCAACTCCATAAAAATGAGGTTTATACAATCTTCCGGAGAAATTCACAGGAGAACCATGAGTAAGGTGTCCTCCATGAGAAAGGTCAAAACCTAAAATCTTATCACCAGGATTCAAACATGCTGCAAATACTGCGGTATTTGCTTGTGAACCAGAATGAGGTTGCACATTGGCATATTCTGCACCATATAATTCCTTCGCTCTATCGATAGCTATTTGCTCTACGATATCTACAACTTCACAGCCACCGTAATACCTCTTTCCAGGGTATCCTTCTGCATACTTATTTGTAAGCACAGAACCCGCGGCTTCCATCACTTGATCACTAGTAAAATTTTCAGAGGCAATCAACTCAATTCCATTGATCTGTCTTTCCTTTTCAGCCTCTATCAACTCGAAAATTTCGGTATCTCTTGTCATTGTTAAATTTTAATTAAGAAAATCAAATGTACATAAAAAACGTTTTGAGGAATCCAAGTTTATTCTATATTTGATACAAACTTTATTAACAATTTTTCATGAAAATTACTGCCAATAATCCAAACAGAAAATCATGGTTGAAAGTGGAAGAAAATTCTGATTTCCCTATTCAGAACATTCCATTCGGTGTTTTTATCACTAAAGATGATATCATTACTATAGGGAGTAGAATTGGTGATTATGCCATTGATCTTGGAGCATTACATCAATTAGGCTATTTTGAAGGAATTCCTTTGACGGATGATATCTTCTTGCAAGACAACTTAAATGATTTTATTGCTGATGGTAGAAAGACTTGGAGATTGGTTCGTAATAGAATTGCAGATATCTTCGATGTTAAGAACAGTAATTTAAGAGATAATCCGGCACACAAAGACAAGGTGATCTTCAGAATGGATGAGATTGAAATGTTGTTACCCGTTAGCGTAGGAGATTATACCGATTTTTATGCAAGTAAAGAGCACGCAACCAATGTTGGGAGTTTGTTTAGAGACCCAGAGAATGCATTATTGCCTAATTGGGTTCATATTCCTATCGGTTATCATGGAAGAAGTTCTTCTATCATCCCTTCGGGGACTCCGATAAGAAGACCTTTAGGGCAATCAAAGCCTGCTGAAGGAAGTAATAGTCCTGGTTTCGGACCTTCTAAATTATTGGATTTTGAATTAGAGATGGCATTTATCACTACAGCTTCCAATAGCTTAGGTGAAAGAATTCCGATTGAAGAGGCTGAAGAATATATTTTTGGATTGGTACAATTCAACGATTGGTCTGCTAGAGATATTCAAGCTTGGGAATATGTGCCTTTAGGCCCATTTTTAGGAAAAAGCTTTGCTTCTACCATTTCTCCTTGGATCGTTACTTTAGATGCTTTAGAGCCGTTTAGAGTTGCGAATCCAAAGCAAGATCCTGCTCCTCTACCTTATCTACAATCTGATAAAGATGGTAGTTTCGATATCAAATTGCAAGTTGGGATTCAGCCTGATGGTGAAAAAGAAACCATCGTAGCAAATTCTAACTTTAAATATATGTACTGGACCATGGCTCAACAATTAACTCATCATACCGTAAATGGTTGTCCCGTGAATTCTGGTGATATGATGGGAAGTGGCACCATCTCTGGTCCTACTAAAGACAGTTTTGGTTCTATGTTAGAATTGACTTGGAGAGGACAAAATCCTATTAAAATGGCGGATGGTTCTGAGAGAAAGTTTATCAATGACCATGATACTGTAATCATGAGAGCCTACTGTGAAAATAATGATGTAAGAATTGGGTTTGGAGAATGTACAGGGAAAATACTTCCTGCAAAGCTCTAAGATGATTCGTCGGTTTACATATTTCATAATTGTTGCCTTATTGCTTGTCGGTTGTAGCGGTGTTAAGCGCAGTGAAACCAGCTTAAATAAAGGGAATTACGATAATGCGATTCGAATTTCTATCAATAAGCTTAGAAATACGAATAATAAAAAGATCAGAAAAAAACATATTGGAATATTAGAAGAAGCTTTTGAAAAGGCGGTTTACCGCGATCAAAAAAGAATTGATCTTTTAGAACAACAAAACTATCCTGAGAATACTCGAGATATCTATGAAGGATTTGTGCAATTGCAAAATCGACAAGCTCTTATAGAGAATCTATTACCATTAAGAGGTGCTTCATTTAATATAGTCGATTATTCAGACGAAATCGCTTCTGCAAAATCTAAGTATTCGGATTATTTATATGAAAAAGGGAATCAATTACTAGCTTTAGGCACAATCCTAGACGCAAGATCTGCCCATGATCACTACTCTAGATTGAAGCAACTGCAACCGGATAAGGAGAGTCTTGATAGTTTATTAAGGGAAGCTCATTATCAAGGAACTGATTTCGTTACTGTAAAGATTGAAAATCGTACTGAGCAAGTAATTCCGAAACGACTGGAAAAGGCGATGCTAGACTTTGATAGTTATAAGCTAGATGACTTTTGGACAGAATATCACGACTCAGCTCAAGAAAATGTTGATTATACCTTTGGAATTATACTTGAATTTAAGGAGATCAGAGTTTCGCCTGAAAGTATCTTTGAAAAGGAATTTGATCGCGAGACTAGAGTTAAAGATGGTTGGCAGTATGTTTTAGATGAGAATGGTAATGTTGCGAAAGATAGTTTAGGGAATGATATTAAGGTAGACGTTTACAAAAACTTAAGGGCGAAGGTAATTGTAAGCTCTCAAAATAAGGCTGCACAGCTGAATGGTAATATCATCTATCAAAATGTAAAGCAAACAAGAAATATGAAGGTCTATCCTATTACGAGTCAGTTTGAGTTCAAACACATTTTTGCCACTTTTGAAGGAGATGAAGGAGCTCTTACCGAACGAGATGTAGAATTAGCAAGAAGAGCTTTTGTTCCATTTCCGAGTAATGAACAGATGATCTTCGATACGAGTACCGACCTGAAACAAAAATTTGCGAGAATTCTTAGACGGAATAAACTGCGTTAAATTGGCTAGGAACAAAGAGAAAAGAATCAAGAAACCTCCTTCTACTTTATACCTTCTACCTATTTCAGTTAAAATTACTCCTCCGGAGGAAAACCATGAATCTCTTCATAGATCTCGTCAAAGTTAGTTCTAAGGTGTTTGTTTAATTTCTTTCGGTAATCGTCTTTAAGCCAGGTTACAAAGTTATGAGTGCTTTTCGAAATACACTTTGCGTATCTATTGATTCTATCGTCTATTTCATTACCTAAAAGCTTAGCTAAAGCCAAGGAATCCCATAGGTCTTCACTGTTCTCTATACAGATCTTCGCATGATGAGCGATAGATTTTTCGAGTACCTTTTTAGAAGATTCACCCGCAGCAATGGTATCTCGGTATTCTTTCTTCATATCGAAATACAGAACTTCTGACTTTGCAAATTCCTTTTTAATCTCGGGACTGAATTCGAACGTAAAATTGCTCTCAATTTCTTCATCCGAAAGGATTGCATCCAAATAATAATCTGGTGCTTTAAACATTCTTTGCCAATCTAAATTTGCACCCCAAGGACCAAATCGATAGAAGTTGTTACCAAGATCAACAACTGTAAATTTATCTTTATCATTTAAAATCCGTGATCCACGCCCGATCATCTGATAATAAAGGGTTAATGATTTGGTAGCTCTATTTAGAATAATGGATTCTATGGTTGGCTCATCAAATCCTGTGGTCAGAATACTCACAGAAGTAATAATAGCATTTGGAGTTTTCTTAAACCAAGTCAATATAAAATCACGTTCTTTCTTTGTATTCGTGTTATCCAGATGTGCGATGGGATAACCCGCTCTTTTAAAAGCATGGAATACTGAAATAGAAGTATTAATACCATTATTGAAGATCAAGGTCTTTTTTCCTTTAGAAGTCTCTTCATAAGCACTAATGAGCTTAGAGAGCATATCTGCACTTGCATACAGGTCTTCAGAAGATTTTACAGTGTAATCACCATTAGCTCCTACTTCCAATGAGGTCAATCCAACATTAAAAGAGAAAAAATCTGCATTCGCTAAAAATCGATTCTCAATTAAGTACTGAATGGATTCTCCAACATATAATTCATCATAGTTCTCATACATCGGCAGTTTTATGTTAGAACTCAAAGGTGTGGCGGTAACTCCCAATATCATTGAGTCACTAAAAAACTTAAAGATCTTGGTAAATGAATTATAGTGCGCCTCATCCACAATGACTAATCCGATATCTGAGATATCTAATTTATTATCATTCAGTCTGTTGTTCAATGTCTCAACCATTGCCACAAAACAACTATACTCGTCTTGATCGTCAAGTTTAGCGGTACTGTTTATGATCTTATTGTTTACACCAAACTCATGCAACATCTTTGAAGTTTGCTTGCTCAATTCTATTCTATGAGTTAGAACGAGTGTCTTTTTCTTATAAACTTCTAGATACCTCCTAACAATCTCCGAGAATATGACAGTTTTACCTCCTCCAGTGGGAAGTTGATAAAGTAAATGATAATCATTAGCTGCCTTATCAAATCTTTGAAAGATCTCTGTAATCGCTTTCTTTTGATAATCGTATAATTCTTTTCCTATGGTCTTTTTTATGGATTCGATCTTTCGTGTTTTTTGGGGGTTAAATAAACTGCTGCAAATTTACATTAGTTATGTCGTAATGTGAAGCATGAGCGACTGCAGTTTCATTTCGGACAATCAATAATTGTGGAGACTGATGCATTACTTGGAAAGTATATCCTACTTCATCTGAAATAATTCTATAATTCAGTAAGTCTAAGTAATAAACCTTCACAGAATTCATCGATTCATCAAACATCTTTTCAAACCTTCTTAAAACGGCACTACTAATGCCACATCTTGTTGAATGCTTAAAGATGAATACAGTTTCTGATGCAGATTGGGCTTTGATCAAATCTAATTGATCCATTGAAGTAAGCGGTATCCAGTTCACATTACTCCGCTCCTTCTCCTTCTCAGTACTTCCAAAAATTGAATTGAATATCCCCATAAATGTTTTGATTCCTCAGTCGTTCGTTTCTATCTTCCTTACAAGTCAAAACGTCAGTAAAAATAAGCTTTTAGAAGACAAATTGACTTATAAATTTTAATTTTTTTGACTGGTATGGCTTTTGACAACTATCAATCAGAAAATAAAATGATTATGAATTTTAACAATTATACCATTAAATCTCAGGAGACCATTCAGCAGGCCCAGCAACTTGCTCAAGAATTGGGTCATAATCAAATTGAAAATGAACACATTTTTAAGGCGATTACTCTGGTTGATGAAAATGTTCTTCCGTTTTTATTGAAGAAACTGAACATCAACCCTGATGTGGTACAGCAAATTTTAGATAAGCAGTTAGAAAGCTTCTCTAGAGTTTCTGGAGCAGAATTGATGCTTTCCCGTGAAGCAGGAAAAAGCCTAACAGATGCTTCAGTCATTGCAAAGAAAATGAATGACGAATACGTTTCTGTTGAACATATCATACTAGCCATTTTTAAATCTAAAAGTCAGATCGCTCAGATCCTAAAAGATCAAGGTGTTACTGAAAAGAATCTAAAATCGGCCATTGAAGAATTAAGAAAAGGAGAAAGAGTTACTTCTCAATCTCAAGAAGAAACTTATAATGCATTATCCAAGTATTCAAACAACCTCAATCAATTAGCCCAAGACGGTAAATTAGACCCCGTTATTGGTAGAGATGAAGAGATACGAAGGTTGTTACAAATACTTTCAAGAAGGACAAAGAATAACCCAATTCTGGTTGGTGAACCAGGAACAGGTAAAACGGCTATTGCTGAAGGTTTAGCTCATAGAATCATTCGTGGAGATGTACCAGAAAATCTTAAAGAAAAACAAATCTTTTCATTAGATATGGGTGCCTTAATCGCTGGTGCCAAGTACAAAGGAGAATTTGAAGAACGATTAAAGTCTGTGATTAAAGAGGTAACTACTTCGGATGGAGATATTGTTCTATTTATAGACGAAATTCACACCTTAGTAGGAGCTGGTGGTGGTCAAGGAGCCATGGATGCCGCCAATATTCTAAAACCAGCCTTGGCGAGAGGTGAACTTAGAGCAATTGGTGCGACTACTTTAGATGAGTATCAAAAGTATTTTGAAAAAGACAAAGCCTTAGAGAGAAGATTCCAAAAAGTTTTGGTAGATGAACCGGATACGGAGAGTGCAATATCTATCCTACGTGGAATCAAAGAGAAATATGAGACACATCACAAAGTAAGAATAAAGGATGATGCTATCATTGGAGCTGTAGAGTTATCTCAACGATATATTACCAATAGATTCTTACCAGACAAGGCGATTGATCTTATGGATGAAGCGGCTTCTAAACTGAGAATGGAGATCAATTCTAAACCTGAGGAATTAGATGTGCTCGATCGAAAGATCATGCAATTAGAGATCGAGATTGAGGCTATTAAACGCGAGAATGATCAAAATAAACTGAAGTCTTTGAACTCAGACCTTGCAAACCTTAAAGATGAAAGAAATGAGATCAACGCGAAATGGCAATCAGAGAAGTCTGTGGTTGATGCCATTCAAAGCTTAAAGACAAGTATTGAAGAATATAAATTAGAAGCCGAAAAGGCAGAGAGAAATGGAGATTACGGAAAAGTTGCAGAACTTAGGTATGGTAAGATCAAAGAAGCTCAAGCCAAACTTGAAGAGCAACAGAAAATACTCGCCGAGCAAAAAGATAATGCCTTAATCAAAGAGGAAGTTACCTACGAAGATATTGCTGAAGTTGTTGCAAAGTGGACGGGAATTCCGGTTACAAAAATGATTCAGTCTGAAAGAGATAAACTCTTAAAGCTTGAGGATGAACTCCACAAGAGAGTAGTCGGTCAAGAAGAAGCGATTGAAGCTGTTTCTGATGCTGTAAGAAGATCTAGAGCTGGACTTCAAAACCCAAATAAACCCATTGGTTCTTTCTTATTCTTAGGAACAACAGGAGTTGGAAAAACCGAATTGGCAAAGGCATTGGCCGATTATTTATTTGATGACGAAAATGCAATGACTCGTATAGATATGAGTGAGTATCAAGAACGTCATTCGGTGAGCAGATTGGTAGGTGCACCTCCAGGTTACGTGGGATATGATGAAGGTGGTCAACTAACAGAAGCCGTAAGAAGGCGTCCTTATTCTGTAGTTTTATTGGATGAGATAGAAAAAGCACATCCAGATACTTTCAATATACTTCTTCAGGTGTTAGACGAAGGAAGATTAACAGATAACAATGGGCGTGTGGCTGATTTCAAGAACAGTATTGTGATCATGACCTCGAATATGGGTGGACATATTATTCAGGAGAAGTTTGAGAATTTCAAAGGAGATATTGAGACTTCTATGGACTTGGCCAAAGAAGAAGTTCTTGGATTGTTAAAACAATCGGTAAGACCAGAATTCTTAAATAGAATTGACGATATTATTTTGTTTACTCCACTCTCAAAAGTGAATATAAAAAAGATTGTATCTTTACAGCTCAACCATGTGAAAGACATCTTAAAACAACAAGATATCACGTTGGATGCCACAGAAGAAGCAATAGCCTATCTGGCCCATAAAGGTTATCAACCTGAATATGGAGCAAGACCTGTAAAAAGGGTTATTCAGAAAGAGGTTTTGAATCAGTTGTCTAAAGAGATCCTAGCGGGCAAAGTGACAACAGATAGTATCATATTACTAGACTCATTTGATGAGAAACTAGTTTTCAGAAACCAATCAGACTTAATCTTGAGTTAATTAGATTGGACGTACGCGAAACGCCACCTGGAGAGGTGGCGTTTTTTATTTTTATTCTATCCTTCATCTTCTGATAATTTATATATTAGTCTTATCAAATCGTTATCTCATGAAAAAACTAGTATTCATCTTTTTCTTATCAGTATTCACCACTTTTTCATTTGCTCAAGAAGAGGAGAAGAAAGAAACAGAACCTGTAGTTACTACCTATTATTTCCTTAGACATGCTGAAAAGCAACGTCAAAACCCGAATGAAAAGAATCCTCATTTGACGTTTAAAGGTTATAAACGTGCTGATAATTGGGCTAAAGTTTTAAAATATATTCCTTTAAATGCTGTTTATTCTACTGACTACACACGAACAAAAGAAACAGCAAAGCCAACGGCAGATAGTAAGAATTTACCAATCTTGATTTACAATCCAAGCAATATGTATTCAGAGTCATTTCAATTCAACACCAAGGGAAAAAACGTGTTAGTTGTAGGACACAGTAATACCACTCCTGCCTTTGTAAACAAAGTATTGGGAATCAACAAGTACAAATCAATGGATGATAATAACAACTCAAGTTTATATGTTGTTACTGTGATTAATGGTAAAGCTACTTGTTCCGTTTTAAATGTAGAAATGCCTAAATAGTCCCTAAGATTATCTTAATATTCTCTAGGTTGATCTCTGAGACTTTTTTCAGTTGACCATTGATGAAGGCTTGATCCGTTAAGCGGACATCTATCTTAGGATCAAGTGGTTTATAGTTATTATAGTTGGCAAGTCGAATCCCTTGGTTCAAATGCTCCTTATTAACCTCTCTAAACCTTACTCCTCCTCCATTTACATGGAATAGGTATGCCATATAATCTATTGAAAAGGTTTCTTTCTGAATCCAATAAACAAAAACGTCTTCAAAGTCTACACCCCCTCCTTCTTGGTCGAATGTAATTTCAATCTTATAGTATTCCTTTCCTTTGATTGAGATATCCTCAAGCCTCTTTTTATTTACAGCAGCATCATTTAGTCCTAAGGGTAAGACAGAAAAATAATGTACTGAGTTTACAGATTCTGAATATTTAAGAGCCATAGAATCCGGAATTTTTATCAACTCTTGATCAATGAAGCGATTAAAACCATCGTTTGAAAGAATATCATTAATAAATCCAATACTATCCTTATTCCTTCTTTCCAAGACAAATTGTCCATCGTTCCTTTTAGCCTGATAATGATAATCTCTAAAATCAAATGAAAGCTCAGAGTTTAACAATAGATTCACTTTAGAGGTCTCAATGGTCTTATCTATGATCTGTTGAGCTGTTTTAGGTTGATCGTCCTTACAACTCATCAAAGAGGCTGTAATTAGTATGAGTATTAGTTTTCTCATCGTATAATTTTATCAATAGTCGAAATTAGAGAATAAAATTACAGTAGCCTGTTAATAAAATGAAAAAAGGAGTCACCCATGGATGACTCCCTTGATACCTTTAAGAGGTAAGTTTAGTAAATTATTCTTTCATAGCATAAGCTGTCTAGATTAGAAATTAAAACCTGCCCCAATACCTACAATAAAAGGATTGATGTCTACATTCGCTGGAATTGCTAAAGATGTTGGATCTACAACGATATCCGTATTCAAGAATAAATACTTGGCATCAAAGTTCAAAAACCATTTCTCTGTTAAAGCATAATCAAATCCTAACTGAAGTGCAAAACCCATTTTGTTTTTAAAATCAACATCCAATCCTCCGCCTGCTGCCGGGTCATGATTGTAGAAAATAGTATAATTTAATCCTGCACCCGCATAAGGTTGGAAAGAATCACCTCCAAAATGATATTGCAAGGTAAGTGTTGGAGGTAATAACCAAACAGATCCTAGATCTACTTCAGCAGATGCGGGTCCGCCAATTGCCGTTAAATTAGATCCCACTGTATTTACATCATGTTTTGCCGTACCAAGAATTAATTCTAAAGCCCATTTGTTATTTAGGAAATACGTAAAGTCAATTTCTGGCACGAATGCTGTTGAAATTTCTGCATCTCCACCTATAGTTCCAATGGTGGCACTGGCATTAGGAATTACTGAAATAACTCGAAAACGCATTTTCCACTGATCATAATCCGAATCGTTATCATCTTGAGCATTCATATTTAATGTAAAAGCTAGTACAAATAGTCCTAATAAAAGTTTTTTCATGTTTCTTTGATTTTTAAATTATCGGGTCAAAAGTATTTGAAAAGATAAGTTAAGATTATGACCAAAATCATTGTTTAATAAAAAAGTAAATTGTCACTTTTAATAATGATTATCTTTGCCGCTGAATGCAGAAAAACATCAACATACAAAATAAGAAAGCTAGGTTCGAATTTGAGATCCTAGATAAGTATACGGCGGGGATACAACTTACGGGTACTGAGATAAAATCGATACGTCAGAGTAAGGCTAGAATTACCGAAAGTTTCTGTGAATTCAACGAGCGTGGAGAACTTTTTGTTGTGAATATGTACATCGAAGAATATATGTATGGTAACCATTATAATCACAAACCAAAAAGTGAAAGAAGACTTCTTTTGAACAAAAGAGAATTGAAAAGCTTGAAAAGAGATGTCGACCAAAAAGGAAATACCATCGTTCCACTCAGACTCTTTATTAATGAAAATGGTTGGGCAAAACTAGAAATCGCTTTAGCGAAAGGGAAAAAGACCCACGACAAACGTGAGACTATAAAAGATCGTGATAATAAAAGAGATCTAGCCCGGATCAAAAAGAGTTTTAATTCTTAATGAACTTTTTAAAGCTCATACGGTATCCTAACCTAATAATGCTTGCTCTCACTCTGGTTCTTGTCAGGAATGAAATTTTTGGTTTTGAGAGTCTCATCTTTCCTAAACTCGATGATCTTCATTTTAGCTTGTATATTATAAGTACTCTTTTACTGGCTGCAAGTGGTTATATTATCAATGACCTAATGGATCTAAAGGCTGATCTGATTAATAAACCTCATAAGGTCTTTGTTGGGAATACAATTTCCAAAAAGAATGCACAGATTATATATTGGATTTTCAACATTACAGGAATTGTAATTGGGCTATATGTTTGTTATGAATTGAATTCCGTATTTAACGCATTTGTTTGTATCCTAACCTCGATATTTCTGTTTTTATATTCCTTTAAACTTCAAAAAATTGCCCTTGTTGGGAACTTGGTTATCTCCTTATTAATACCTTCTAGCTTGCTGGCTTTATATGTATTTGAATATGACCTTTCAAATTTTCAAAATGGATTGTATTCATTTTACATACTCCTTCCCTATCTTATTTTTGCTTTTTTAACAAACCTGATGAGAGAGGTTATTAAAGACATTGAGGATATCAATGGAGATTATAATATGAATTTTAAAACTCTACCAATCATTATCGGCAAGACTAGAGCTCGAAATTTTGTTCTCATCATTACAACCCTTGTACTATTATTGGCGATTTATATGGCTAGATTGGCCTATGTGAATGATTATAGCTTTTTCTTGCTATTTGGAATTATTGCTATGGTTATCTTACCAATACTCATTTTGTTTTATCAATTATGGTCGGCCAAAACTAAAAAAGAATTCCATCAGTCGAGTAAATTCTTAAAGATCATCATGGTACTTGGAATTCTAACAATGTTATTTATACATTATTAATCATGCTATCAGAAAAACTAAAAAAATACAACATCATTTTAGCCTCAGGTTCACCAAGAAGACAAAATTTCTTTAAGGAGTTGGATCTAACCTTTACCATTGATGTGAGAGAAGTTAACGAAGTCTATCCTGAAGAATTACAGCGTGAAGAAATCACAGACTACTTAGCAGATCTAAAATCAAAGGCATTTCCTGATCTTAAAGAAAATGATCTTTTGATCACCTCAGATACCATTGTTTGGTTTGATGGAAAAGCGATCGGCAAGCCAAAGGATAAAAAAGAAGCCTTTGAGATGCTTAAGTCCATGTCTGCTAAAGAACATCACGTTTACACTTCAGTAAGTATTAAAAGCAAAGATTTCCAAAGTATTATTAATGATAAAACAACTGTAACCTTTGATGATCTCTCTGATGAGGAGATTGATTACTATTTAGAAACCTATAAACCCTTTGATAAAGCGGGGAGTTATGGAATCCAAGATTGGATAGGAATGATAGGGGTTTCAAAGATGGAAGGGAGTTACTTTAATGTCATGGGATTACCTGTTCATAAGTTGTATAAAGAATTGATAAAAATCGCTCAATAGCACGCAATTAAAAACTTATTTTTACACACAAATAACAATACACTTTCAATGAAAAAATACACGTATACAGAAATGAAAGATACCCGCTCTGGTTTTGGTGATGGACTAACAGAATTGGGTCAGTCAAATCCGAATGTAGTTGCACTTTGTGCAGATCTAACGGGTTCTTTGAAAATGAACGAATTTGAAAAGAATCATCCAGATCGATTTTTTCAAGTAGGGATCGCCGAAGCAAATATGATGGGGATTGCTGCTGGGTTAACAATTGGAGGAAAAATTCCATTTACAGGAACCTTTGCAAACTTCTCTACAGGACGTGTATACGACCAAATTAGACAGTCTATCGCTTATTCTGACAAAAATGTAAAGATATGTGCATCACACGCTGGTTTGACCTTAGGTGAAGACGGTGCTACGCATCAGATCTTGGAAGATATTGGATTAATGAAAATGTTACCTGGGATGACTGTAATCAATACTTGTGATTATAATCAGACAAAAGCAGCTACGATTGCAATAGCAGATCATGATGGTCCGGTGTACTTGCGTTTTGGAAGACCTAAAGTTCCTGTATTCATGCCAACAGATCAACCCTTCGAAATTGGTAAAGCAGTTACATTGACAGAGGGAACGGATGTAACCATAGTAGCAACAGGTCATTTGGTTTGGGAATCTCTACAGGCAGCTGAGAAACTAGAAGAGCAAGGAATCAGTCCTGAAGTTATCAACATTCACACAATCAAGCCTTTAGACGAAGAAGCAATCTTAAAATCTGTTGCGAAAACGGGTTGTGTGGTTACTGCGGAAGAGCACAACAAGTTTGGTGGATTAGGTGAAAGTGTTGCAAGATGTTTAGCAGAGAATGCTCCTACTCCTCAAGAATTTGTGGCTGTAAATGATTCTTTCGGTGAATCAGCGACTCCAGCTGAATTAATGAAGAAATACAATATTAACGACGAAGCTGTCGTTGCTGCTGTGAAGAAAGTTTTAAAAAGAAAATAACCTTTTCTAGTTTTAGAGCGTCTTTATAAAAGAACTTAAAAACAATCGATATGAAAAAAGTCTTAATTGCTCTTGTATTCATCTTTAGTATGAGTCAAGTTGCAGAAGCACAACTCCAATTTGGAGTTAAAGCGGGTGTAAATTATAATTCTGATTCTTTTAGCGATGTCTCTAATGATGTGCTGAATGGAGCTGAGAGTAGAACAGGTTACCATGCAGGTATTTGGTTTAGAGCGAAACTACCGGCAATCGGTTTATATTTGCGTCCTGAACTTGTTTATACAGAGCTAAAAAACGATGTAAACTATACAAGCACTGGAAATCCTCAACCATTAAAAACGAATTACTCATTTAGAAAAATAGATGTTCCTGTTTTATTAGGTAAAAAATTATTTGGAATTGCTCATGCTTTTGCAGGACCTTCTTTTCAATATGTTTTGTCTTCTGATTTTGGATTAGACAACCTTACAGAGATCTCTGTAAGTGATTTTTCAATGGGAGTTCAAATGGGATTCGGAATTGAATTTGGTCGCTTAGGAGTTGATGTTCGTTGGGAACGAGGATTAACCAATACAGAATCTCGCTTTGTAGACAATAATATTAGTAGCAATGTAAATTTTGATACTCGAGTAAACCAAGTTATTTTTGGTCTCTCTTACAGACTGTAAAATAAAAAAGTATAAAATAAAAAAGCTCCTGAAAATCAGGAGCTTTTTTTATCATCTTTAGTTGTGATTTACATTGATTTTCAGGATTGAGATGTTTAGATAAAATTAGATTAAGCCGATTGTCATAAATTACTATTTATCATATATATCTATTCCTACTTCT
>CAZDKB010000035.1:1129-23627 GCA_964505885.1 uncultured Flavobacterium sp. | reverse complement strand
CGAAGTATGATAAATATCACAAAAAGTAGTATGGGTGCAGCAATCATAAAATAATTGAATCCCCAGTAATAGATGGAAGCCTCTGGGCTTCCTCTAAACCCTGAGATACTGCCAGAAAAGGTCATAGACCAATTATTAGAAAAGGCAAATCCAATAAATATCCATAAAAATGCAAGGGCTCTTAGTAATTGAAAAAAGCTCTTAAATAATTTAAAAAGCTTAGAATCATTTTTTTGTAAGCTTAGATATAGGAAACAAAAAAAGGAAGTGAAGGCAATGAATCCAATCCAGGTTAAAATAGTTCCCATGGGTAAATACGGATCCTCTAGAAGAGTATAAAGTAAAGCATCGGGGAATACCAAGAATATCGCAGCGATTGCAAAGACTGCCACTCCTGAAATAAAAAGCTTTGCTTTCATGAACTATAAGTAATTGTTGATCCTTTCAAAGATCATTTTCGATTTTTGGTCAGTTGACTCTAAAATTAATTCTTCTCCTTGAAAGTGAAAATTCCAGAAACTAAACTTAGACTCATTCCCGTAATTTACGAGTTGGATTTCATTCTTATGGCCGTGGATCTTGTACACCCCATATTTCTTGCCTTGAGGCATATTATGTTGAACGTATCTATTGTCCCAAGCTAACTGCAACATAGATTTATTATCAGGATTCACCATTGCGGTGATGTCATTACCATTATCAATCGAACTTTTGAGTTTCCAAAGTCCTACAAGTTTATTTCCATCAGACGGAGGTATTTTATCAATCCTTTTAAAATTAACGATCACTTCTTCTCCGTTTTCTATTCTCCTCCAATCCATGTAGCTGTCATGAATATCAACAATGAAAGGATGTGTCATTGAATGAATTCCATTCTCATCAACAACATTTAATTGGTTGCTATCGAGTTTCCAGGTACCATAGGAATGCTGTAACCAGCCATTACCCGATTCTTGAGTTCCGTCAGAATGAAAGCGAGTCCATTTCTGAACAGGTGTCATCGCCATTTTACCTACTTGAACTTGTTCTACAATCCAAAGTCCCTCTATTGTCGCTTCTTTTTTACAAGAAACTAAAACCATTAATATTACACACAAGACCGACGTGATCTTAATTATTCTCATTCTCTTTCTGTTTCGCTTTACTTTTATTGAATTTATTTTCGTCTTTCCTTTGTTTTTTGGTCACCTTTTTTCCTCCAATGTAAAACTCCCATTTCCCATAGCGCTTACCATTTCTATACAGACCTTCTTCTTTTAGGTCTCCATTAAGTTCGAAATACCTCCCTAAACCATCCAATTTATCATTAACATAGTTAACCTCTTCAATTAAAATTCCAGAATCGGCATACTTTCTCGAAAATCCATTTTTCATCCCGTTTTGATATTGCACATGTTCTAGGACTTTCCCATTTTCATAATAGTTCTTTAAGTCTCCTTCTAGATTTCCATTTTTATAGAATTCTTCAGAGAACAACTTTCCATTTGAGAAATAATAGATCCATTTACCTACTCGTTTTCGTCCAAGCATCATTCCTTCGGATCTTAACTTTCCTTTTAATGTATAATATTGAACCCTCGCAGAATCGGAGGTGGCAGAAAACTCTTTTATTATCGTTGGATGTTTAGAAGTGGATATATCGTAGTATTTAAAAGTTCCGACTTCTTTCCCGTTTACAAATTGCCCTACATAACGGATCCGTTTGTTCGAATAATACTTTTTCCAAACTCCCGTTCTCTCTTTGTTTTTATTAAACTGATTTATCTTTTGTCCCTCAGCAGATTGAAAACCAAAAAAACAGAGGACGGCTATAAAGAAAGTAAGGAGACTTTTTATCTTTAACATTGAAATGTTTTGTTTGGCATAAATATACATTTTTCACCGATATTTTATGAGAACTGAATTCTTATTAAACCAACTGCATTCCATTGAGAACGCTAAAAGAGTAAACCGAGAAAAGGTTGCAATTATTGTACAAGAACATCCCGATCTTATGCTTCCCCTGGTAGATATCTTATTTAAAGTTGATGATAAGATTTCAATCAAAGCCGCTTGGATCCTAGAATGGGTATGTATTCATAGAGATCTGAATATGATAATACCCTATTTGGATCAATTCACTGAAAACATCCAACATCTGCAATTTGACAGCGCTATTCGTCCATGTTCAAAAATCTGTGAAAAGCTGGCCATAGCTTTTACTGGTAAAAAAGACAATGAGATAAGGGCACAACTAACAAAAAAGCACATTGAGAGAATCGTAGAAACCGGATTTGATTGGCTCATCACTCCGCAGAAAATCGCGGTTCGAGCTTTTAGTATGACAGCCTTGTTCTTATTTGGAACTCTGAAAGGGAATGAATGGATTCATCCAGAATTAAAGCATCTGATCACGACAAAGATCGTGCATGAAGGAAAAGGCTGTAAAGCACGTGGAAAACATATTCTAGAGGAAATTGAAAAACATAAAATTTCCTAATCTTTTTTTCGGACTGATAATTATCATAAAATAACAGAACTCACTCCTATAATTTTGGTGGTATCAAAAAAACAATCGACACATGGATACTACTATAATTCAATCAGCAAAAAAGAGTCAGAGTACTCAATTCTCATTAATTAAATACATCAATAATTGGATCGCAAAGAATCAGACAAATTATTTCGGGATCTGCGGTATGTTGCTCATCGTAGGAACTGCCATCACATCGATTCCTGTAGCCATTGCAACAGGGCTTGAATTGTTTGTTATCGTTGGGATTTGCGCTGTATTTGCAATGGCAGTGAACGTAATGGTGATCAGTCAGCAAACACTTAAAACCGTTGTATGGACATTCTTAATTGGAATGACCATCAACATTCTTTTATTGATCTATTTGATTTCTATCAGTTTCTAATCGACCAGAACTTAATTTTAAGGAAGAATAAGGTAGTGCATTTTAATGTGCTGCCTTTTCTGATTTTATCCAGAGATAATTGCATTTTAATGCCGATTTAAGGTCAGTAATTTTTATTTTTGTGCTTTTCTATACAACGGCAAAACAATGAATTTAACTCAGCTTAATGCGATTTCACCAATAGACGGAAGATATCGCGGTAAAGTGTCTCAATTATCTCAATATTTTTCTGAAGAAGCTCTCATCAAATACAGAGTTTTAATCGAGATCGAATATTTTATCGCTTTGTGTGAAGTTCCCCTTCCACAATTAGCTGATTTTGACACTAGGTTATTTCCAAATCTTAGAAAAATTTATCAAGATTTCAATGCGGAAGATGCTCAAAAGATAAAAGATATTGAAAAAGTTACAAATCACGATGTAAAAGCCGTTGAGTACTTTATCAAAGAAGAATTTGATGCTTTAGGGATTCAAAAGCATAAAGAGTTTATTCATTTTGGGTTAACTTCTCAAGACATTAATAATACCGCAATTCCATTATCAATTAAAGATGCAATTGAGCAAGCTTATCTTCCAGAGTTTGATAATCTGGTATCCAAGCTTAAAGAATTATCTGAGGAATGGAAAGAAGTGTCTATGTTGGCAAGAACTCACGGTCAACCCGCCTCACCTACTCGTTTAGGAAAAGAGATTCAAGTTTTTGTTACACGAATGGAAGAACAGATTGAATTCTTAAAATCTGTTCCTAACGCTGCAAAATTCGGAGGAGCCACTGGTAATTATAATGCTCATAGAGTGGCATATCCAGGAGTCGATTGGAAGGCATTCGGGAACAAATTTGTTAATGATACATTAGGCTTGTATCACTCCTTCCCTACAACACAAATTGAACATTATGATCATATGGCATCTTTATTTGATGCTATGAAACGTATAAACACCATTTTGATCGACCTAGATAGAGACATCTGGACTTATGTTGCGATGGATTATTTCAAGCAAAAGATCAAAAAAGGTGAAGTAGGGTCGTCTGCCATGCCACATAAAGTAAATCCGATTGATTTTGAAAATTCGGAAGGGAATTTGGGAATTGCAAATGCAGTATTTGAGCATTTAGCTGGTAAATTACCGATTTCAAGAATGCAAAGAGATCTCACTGATAGTACGGTTTTAAGAAATGTAGGAGTTCCTTTTGGACATACATTGATTGGATTTAGCTCTACTCTAAAAGGATTGAATAAGCTTTTACTGAACGCGGAGAAATTTGAGCAAGATCTTGAAAATAACTGGGCTGTTGTTGCAGAAGCTATTCAAACAATCTTGAGAAGAGAGGGGTATCCAAATCCTTACGAGGCCTTGAAAGGACTGACAAGAACGAACGAAAAGATCAATCAGCAATCGATTGCTAGTTTTATAGATTCATTAGAAGTTTCTGAAAATATCAAGGAAGAACTTAAAGTGATCACTCCATCTAATTATACAGGTATCTAATGAAGAAATTTGGATTCATATTAATTTTATTAGTTGGATTTGCTGCATGTAAACCTGAAATGAAAGGAGACCCAGAGCGATTTAAGCAAGGAACCTTTGAGATCCCAGCAGGACCTGGTTATAGCAAAACAGTAATCACACGAACTGATAGCTTACACATAGAAAAGTATGTGAAATATATTGAAGTCTCAACAGATTCAGGAGCCTTTAAAAAAGAAGTTCCAAGGGTGGATACCTTATATATTAAGTGGAAAAATAACTTCTTTTATACCTTGAAAATGAAAAGCCCGAAATCTAAATCTGATAAGGATGAGATTTTTGTTCAGATTACTAAGGTTACTGAGGACTCATACGACTTTAGTGCCAAAGTAGGATATTCTAACTTCAAACAAACGGGTACCGTTTACAAAGTAGACTAATGGAAATATTTTTACAAGTAGACACTTGGATAGCCCTGCTTACGCTTACCTTCTTAGAGATTATCCTTGGAATAGATAATATCATATTTATTTCGATATCCGCGAATAAATTACCTCACCATCAAAGAAAACAAGCAACATTCCTAGGATTGGCCCTAGCCATGATCACCAGAGTTTTGCTTTTATTTAGTGTGTCTTATTTGGTGGCTTTAAAAGATCCGATCTTTACCTTAGATTATTCTTGGTTTAAAGCAGGTGTCAGTGTTCAAAGCTTAATTTTATTTTTAGGAGGAATCTTCTTGATTTTTAAGAGCACTAAAGAGATCCGACATAAAATGGAGCAAAGCATGAGTGACAACGGAGAGGTGGAAGGTAAAACTTCAACGTTGAAAAGTGTGATCTTTCAGATTATATTGATTGATATCGTTTTTTCATTTGATTCTATCTTAACCGCAGTAGGAATGACCAATGGTGTGGAAGGAGCCATCACAATTATGGTGGTAGCCGTTGTGATCTCCATGATTATTATGATGGTCTTTGCAAACCCTGTCAATAGCTTTGTAAGCAAAAATCCAACCATTCAAATGTTGGCTCTTGCCTTCTTGATTCTCATTGGATTTATGCTGATTGTTGAAGGTGCTCACCTATCGCATACTGTGATATTTAACAACTCTATAGGTAGTATTCCAAAAGGATATTTGTATTTTGCCATCGCTTTTTCATTAGGTGTCGAATTTTTGAACATGAGAATTGTTCGAAACAACAAAAAGAAATCATCAAAAAGCTAAGAAAACATAGTATACTATTCATGATTTGCTTGCTGTTTGTTCCAGCGAGTATTCAGATAATACATGCTTTCGAAACACATGAACACATCATTTGTACTTCTGAAGATGAACAACATTTTCATGTAGACGATATGGAATGTATCCTTTGTCATCTTCAAGCAGAGACTCACGGGATCATTCAAAACTCAGATTATGAAACATTGACACGTTCGAATTTTATCGAAGAAGTCAATTTTTATAAGTTTTACCATAATCATCAGCACTTATCTTACTCGCTTAGAGCACCACCAATCTTTTAACTCAACACCCAATTGTAGAAGTTAAAAGATAATTCAATGATGAAAAATTTATACTGGGTGATTGCAATGACGCTATTCGTGTCAGGTGCATATTCCCAGGATTGTTCCATTACTATCAAAGGAAACGTTAAGGATTTCCATGATGGTACACCAATTTTTAAAGCAACTGTTAAAGTAGAAAACTCAGAGCAGTATGCAGTCACCGATAAGCAAGGGAATTTTGTTTTAAAAAACCTTTGTAAGAAATCTTATGTGCTTATCGTATCCCATATCGCATGTGATACTAAGAAAATTCAGATAAATCCTACAAAGGATCTATTTAAGGAAATTCGCTTAGAACATCATATTGAGGAGTTGGCAGAAGTAACAGTGACCTCAGAGGTCGATAAGAAAATAAAATCGGCTCAGGAATCAGTTTTAAAAACGGATGTACTCGAAAAATACAGTACTCAATCTCTAGGTGATGCCATCAAAGAGATTCCAGGAGTATCTTCCATCAATACAGGAAACTCAATTGTGAAGCCAGTAATCAATGGATTACATAGTAGTAGAGTTTTAATTCTTACGAATAATGTTCGTTTACAAGACCAAGAGTGGGGAATAGAACATGCACCTAACGTAGATATTACTGCCGCAGGAAGTGTTTCTCTAATCAAAGGGGCAAATGCCCTGGAGTTCGGTGGTGATGCCATAGGAGGAGTTATTGTAGTAAATCCAAGTAGAGTTTTTAGAACAGATACTGTCTATGGTAGAACAATGACCAATTGGCAGACCAATGGCCGTGGTTTTGGAGGAAGTTCATCCATCACAAAATCGTGGAGCAATGGTTGGTATGTCAGTGCACAAGGTTCCTTAAGACAGTCAGGTGATTATGAATCACCAGATTATATCTTGAGCAATACAGGAAACAAATCATCCTCTTTTTCATTCAATACGGGTTACAGAACCTTAGAACACGGTTTTGATGTTTATTATAGTTATTTAAAAAATACTATTGGAATCCTAAGAGCCTCTCATATTGGTAATGTTGAGGATCTTGTGAACGGAATCAATTCCCTTCAACCCGGAGTGATCAATGATTTTACGTACGACATCAATGCACCGAGACAAGAAGTAACTCACCAAATCTTTAAAACTAACTTCTACAAAAGGTTTGAAAATTTTGGAAGATTAGACGTTCAATACGACTATCAAAACAATAGAAGATTCGAATTTGATGTTCGAAGAGGAGACGATAGAAATGTGGCAGCAATCGATTTAGAATTGACAACGCATACTTTAAAGTCGACTTTAGAATTAGATTCGAGTTCCGAGAATACCTATAAAATTGGAGTTTTAGGAAGTTATCAAAATAACTTCGCCAATCCTGATACAGGAGTTAGAAGATTGATCCCAGATTATGATAAATATGATCTAGGAGTATTTACTCTTGGGAATTTTGAACTCAATGATGAACTTATTTTAGATCTAGGAATACGATATGACCTAAACAGAATCGACGCGAAAAAGTTCTATAGAACTTCGCGGTGGGAAGAACGAGGCTATGATCAAGATTTTGCAGATATCGTTATTGAAGATCTAGGAACACAACTTTTAGTTAACCCTGTATTCACTTATCACAATGTTTCAGCTTCTGCAGGAATTGCCTGGGAGTTAAGCGATGAAGATTCATTCTTATTCAATTATGGAATGTCTAACCGTGCTCCTAATCCGTCAGAATTATTTAGTGACGGATTGCATCATTCTGCTGCGAGAATTGAGTTAGGAGATCTAAGAATTGGAAAAGAAACTTCACATAGAATTTCAGGAGGATATACATTTAAAGGAGATCATATCCGATTGAATTTAGAAGGGTTCTTTAACAGGATCAACAATTTCATCTATTTGGAGCCAACGGGGGTAGAGAGTACCATTCGTGGAGCCTTCCCTGTTTGGGAAAACAAACAAGTAGATGCAAACCTAATGGGAATCGATACAGATATTACTTACACCTTAAATAATCACTGGAGCTTACAGAATAAGTCGTCTTTGATTAAAGGAAAAGATCTCACAGGAGATAGACCTCTTATAGATATTCCATCCTTTAGAACCGTAAGTGTATTAAGCTTTTCTAATGAAAAGCTATCTAATTTAAATGTTGAGCTACAAAGTGAATGGGTGTTCAGACAAAATGAATTTCCAGATAACAACTTTGACGCTTTTATCCCTAGAACGGGACAATTTGTTTTGGTAGACATTAGTACTCCTCCACCAGCCTATCAGGTGTTGAATTTACGCGGAGATATAGATGTAAACTTTTTAAAGAACAACCTAAACATCTCTTTTACGATAAACAATGTATTAAACACATCGTATAGAGAATATTTAAACCGATTAAGATATTTTGCTGATGAACTTGGAAGAAATTTTTTAATCCAATTAAAGTTCAATTATTAATCAATAACAAGAAAATGAGAAATTTAAAATTATTAAGCCTATTATTCTTTGCTACCCTTGCATTCGTATCATGTAATAATAGTGATGATCCTGCACCAGTGAACGAAGAAGAAGTAATCACCACATTAATTGCTGAATTAACTCCGCAAGGTGGAGGAACTCCTATAACATTAACTTACAGAGATCCAGATGGAGATGGCCCTACTGCACCTACGGCAAATGTAACGGGTCCTTTAGCTGTGAACACAACCTATAGTGGTACCGTGCAAGTTTTAAATCAATTAGAAAACCCAGCTGAAGATATCACAGAAGAAGTAAGAGAAGAAGATGAAGAGCACCAGTTCTTTTATGAGTCTACTCTAGTGACTTCTGCTTATACTGATGCAGACTCAAATGGAAATGATGTAGGATTAACCTACACGATTACTACAGCCGGAGCAGGTACTGGCACATTGACTATTACATTGGTACATGAGCCAAATAAGCCAAATGATGGTACAGTTGCTAATGCTGGTGGAGAAACGGATGTTGCTGCTACATTCCCGATTACTGTGCAGTAATAAAAAGTTATACATAACAAAAAACGTCACATTTTATGTGGCGTTTTTTTTATGCTTTGAATTTGGAAAACAGGTATTTATACCTGTTTCTATGTGATCAATCCAACTTAACTTTCTAGTCAATAATTACTAATCAAAAAATGAAATGGCAGCACTAACAAGAGATCAAGTGAAAGAAATTGTAAAAAAAGCTCTGGAAAAAGTATCTGGACCTATTGTTGGAGATATTGAAGAAATTCCAAATCAGGATTTTAAAGCAATGAATGATCTATTAATAACAAAATTCCTTGATTATTTAAAGAAATTCGTAAAAGAGCATGATTATTACAATAGACAAAGAGAAGTTACAGAAGGAAAACACTACGACGTTGCATTATCCAAACAGACCTTTAATGGTTGGGATAGTGTTACCGATTGTATCAATTATATATATGATAATCACTATGAAGAATTTAATAATCAACAATAAAAGTATGAAAAAGCACATAATTCTGGGGGTAATGATTTTTTTTCAGCTAATCAGTTTCTCTCAAATTGACACAAATAATCCGATAAGAAATACGGATATAATAATTAATACAGCAGGATCTCCAAAATCTGTCAACTTCGTTTTAGATTTAAACTTTACTAATGGTTATGAAGCAGACACTGGTAGCGAAAACGACATAAAATCATTTTTAATTGTAGGAGAACAAAAAATCCAATTGAAACCTAGGTTGACCAGAACCAATATTCAATTCATATTAAACTTTGATAATGAAAGTATGTTGCAGCAACTAGATTATTTCAAATCAAATTTTTATATCGAACTAGATAAGGATTTCACATTTGATGTTTGGAAAAATGGAGATAATAACTCATATCAGAAAGTTACGGTCTTTACAGTCCAAAAAATAAAAGAGATCACCCAAAAAAGTAAAACAAAACTATCAGATAAGGAAGAGAAAGAACTTATAGATTCAAAGGGAGGAACAGCTATTATTTCTGATAATAGTATAGATATTGGTCATGTTTCTGAAAGTGAATCTGCCTCTGGAAATACTGAAGTTACCGTAAATTTCAAATACCGTGGATACTATAAGAATAGTAATTCCATAGGGTACTCTTACGAGGGATTGTTAAGTACAGATTCCAAGGATTCAATCAATTATTTCTCCGCCTATCCTTTTGTAACGAGTCTATTAAATAATAATGGAGAAAAAGTTATTAGAGATATAGACGTAATTGGAAAGGTTGGAATTGAAGGAAATCAAACTCTTACCAACTATAGAATCTCAGCAGATGTTTCCATTCAGGGACTACTTCCGAACTTTATAGATCTAACGGCTGGAGAAAATAGATTACGTTTAAGACCCACGTTCAATCTTGGATTGAAATTCTATAATGAGATTGAAAATAATCGTCGTGTGAATACCGACAACGAAATTTCTAATCAGATTTTTGCAGACCTTTACTATTACATTCCTATACATAACAGTTTTAGTTTAACCTTTAACGGAAAAGCCTTTTACGATATCAATAAAAGAATTAACCCAGATAAAAAATTGAACTACAATTTTGATGCTACTCTTGGATTCTTGGTAACTGACGGATTTAAAACTGTTTTCAAATACACAAAAGGAGATAACAATGTAACCTTTGAAACAGGAGATTTCTTCAGTATTGGAGTTCTCACAGATCTAGTAAGTACGTTTAAAAAACAACCATGATCACAAAATTTACCGAGAACTCCGAGATACAATCTTTATTGGCTCGTATCCCAAAAGACAAACGTTATTCTGATATTGAAGATAAGGACGGATTTCAATATGTGGATCTTGTTCAAGAAGGTGGTGGGGTCTTAGGAATTGCCTTAGTAGGTTATACTTATATTCTTGAAAAAGCAGGAATTCGCTTTATGAGTCTAGCGGGAACTTCAGCAGGTGCGATAAACACCTTAATGATGGCCAGTTTAGGTAAGATCGGAGAAGCTAAATCAGAGAAGATTCTGTCAATACTCAGTGAGCAAAATCTTTTTGATCTCGTAGATGGTAATAAGCGAATCAAAAAACTAATAGATAAAGCCATCAAAAAGGAAAAAGGAATGGTTTGGGCCGTCATTAAAGCAGCTATTCCCATCTATAAAGCTCTTAAGAATAAATTTGGGTTAAACCCAGGCACCTATTTTGAAACTTGGATTACGAGAGAATTGGCAAAAAACAATATAAATACTCTTGCAGACCTTGAAGCCCTGCGAACAGAACTACCCGAAGGTTTAAGGAACGTTCAGAAAGACAAAAAGGTAAAAGATGTCAAGGCTAAACTAGCCATTATCACTTCTGATGTCACAACGCATTCTAAGATTGAGTTCCCTAAAATGACAGAGCTTTATTGGTCTAATCCTAATGGAGTAGCTCCGGCTAAATTAGTTCGTGCATCGATGTCTGTTCCTTTCTTTTTTGAACCTTTTCATGTAGATAATATGCCAAATGCTGGCAATGAAAGCGATGAAAAATGGATCGAACATACAAGATATTACGGCCCGGTTCCTTCTTCGGCTAAATTTGTAGATGGAGGTATGCTGTCTAACTTCCCTATTAATGTGTTTCACAGACCAAATGGCGGAATTCCTAGAATGCCAACTTTCGGAGTTCGACTCAGTACGTTTAGAGAGAAATATAGTAAAACAGAAGGTTTCTTGTCTTTTAATGGTGCTATGATCAGCACAATGAGACAGATCTTTGATTATGATTTTCTTTTAAGAAATCCTGATTACAAACATCTTATTTGTAAGATCAATGCCGATCAAAAATTCAATTGGTTAGACTTTAATATGAGTGAAGAAGATCAAATAAAACTCTTTAATCTCGGAGCTTTGAAAGCAGTTGAATTCTTGGAAGGATTCGACTGGGAAGGATATAAAGAGATTCGTAAGAAAATAAAACGCGGTATAGTCATAGAATAAAAGAAGGATTAATAATCCTTCTTTTTTATTTTACTATCTAACATGCTTGGTTCCTTTTAAAAAGCTCAACACCAAAAAGGCAGCGACAAAGAAAATTACCAAACTTAAGGCACTCCATTGCATAGAACCTGTAACGGCACTTAAGAATCCGAAGGTAAAAGTTCCAACCACAATTGCAATCTTCTCTGTTACATCAAAAAAACTGAAATAAGTTGCGTGATCTTCAGTCTTCGGCAATAATTTAGAATAGGTAGATCTAGAAAGCGATTGAATAGCTCCAAGAACCAAGCCTAATATTCCACCTAAGGCATAAAAGTATATATCAACATTAGGAAGATCTTTATGTAAAAGGAAAGCACCAAAACAAACAATCATCCAGATAAATAAAGAGATTCTTAATGCCTTAAAGTTTCCGTATTTCTTCGATAATCTAGAAAACAATGCTGCTCCAGCTATGGCTACTAGTTGTATGACTAAGATCGTTACGATCAGACCGGTTGAATCCAAGCCCAATTCCTGAGATCCAAAAATGGAAGCCATTAAAATAATCGTCTGTACTCCTACGCTCAATAAAAAGAAAGCCGCCAAAAACCCTTTTAATGTGGGATAAGCCTGAACTTCCTTCCAAACGATCTTCAATTCTCTAAATCCTTTCCAAATGATATCTTTTCCCGGCTTTTTATTGAATACATTATTCGGAAGTTTGGCAAAGGTTACATGAGCAAAACCAACCCACCAAATTCCAACCAGAACAAAAGAATAACGCATCATCGTGAGCTTATCTTCGTCGGCTTCTTGACTCAAAACCAACACCAAGCATAATATCAATAAGATCACGGATCCAATATAACCATGAATAAATCCTTTAGCACTCACACGGTCCTGATCTTCTGGGTGTGCCACTTCTGGAAGATAAGAGTTATAGAAAACAATACTCCCCCAAAATCCAATACTTGCCAAAACACTAAATAGGATTCCAACCCAAACTGTATCTAAATCTTTAAAGAAGAATAAGGACATTACAGAGAGAGATCCGATCCAGCAAAAGATTTGAAGGAAACGCTTCTTATTACCCGTATAATCTGCAATTGCCGACAAAATTGGAGATATAAAAGCCACCACTAAAAATGAAAAGGATAAGGCGTAACTATAGAGTGCGTCTGGATGCTCCCAGTCGGTTCCTAGAAAGGTAATGGTTTCACCACTTGTGATTCCTGAATAAAATAAGGGAAAAATTGCGGTACTAATAACCAAAGAGTAAACAGAATTTGCCCAATCGTAAAACGCCCAAGCATTAATGAGTTTTTTGTCTCCAATTTTTAACATAGTTGTAAGTTGAGTTAGTTCTAAGTAAAAACCGTTCATAAATTCATCTAAAATGAACTAAGAACGGTTTACAAGATAATCAAATTTCTTTTCGAGAAAGGAGATCAATTCTTTTCCGCGTTAAATTTTGCAGCCAAACTTTTGGCTTCAGGTAAATAAGCCTTTAAGGTTTGAATTCTACTCTCATTCGATGGATGCGTACTCAAAAATTGTGGTCCTCCTTTTTTGTCCTTTGAACGTTCGCTCATTCTCACCCAAACTTCAGGAGCTTCTTCTCCTCTATAACCAGCCATTAACATGAATACCAATCCCAATTTATCTGCCTCGGTTTCATGTTTTCTACTAAAAGGCAACATAACTCCAACTTGAGTTCCTAAACCATAAGCCGCGTTCCATATGGCCGCATTCTCATCATTACGAGTTCCATAAGCCACAGCTACACCACCCAAGGCTTGCAGGGTTCCTGTAGACATTCTTTCTTGTCCGTGTTTGGCAAAAGCATGCGCAATCTCATGCCCCATTACCGCTGCAATCCCATCTTCATTGGCACAATAAGGTAGAATTCCAGTATAAAAGACGATCTTTCCTCCTGGCAAGCACCAGGCATTAATTGTTTTATCTTCAACCAAATTGAACTCCCATTCATAAGAATCCGCCTCTTTGACCATATTATTATTTCTCATAAAACGATCCACTGCTTTGGAGATCTTTCCACCTATCTCTCTAATTTGTGCAGTTGCTTTGGCATCTTCAGAGAGCTTATTCTCTTTCAAAAATCCTCTATATTGTTCAAAGCTTGAAGGAAGAACCGTTTCATCCTTAACAAAATTCAGTTGTTTACGACCGGTGATTGGCACCGTAGTACAAGACCAAAAGAACACGAGAGTCAGAATGGTAAGGCCTATTCTTTTCATTGTGATTTTATTAACTTCTATAGACATGGAATTCAGTATTTTTGTATATCGGTAATATGAGTATGTTTCGCTTATTAAAATTACATATTCTAAACGAGTTTAAAAACAAATTATTGAATCAAGAATCCCCTAATAAAACATTCAAACCGAGTTTAGCAATTCCTAAACCCGTTCAATGGACAGCAAAGTCGATGGAATTGATTTCGAGCTCTTTAGCCGCTCGGTTAGGAAGTCTAATTTTTACCACTCCTATTAAGTTTCCAACACCAGCTCGGGAAAAATACATGCTGAAGAGTGCACAAAAGAAAAGGTTGAGCGTTCCAAAGATCAATAAGGAAATTGAAATCTTATCTTATGGCTATTCTAAAAAGAAGGTCTTAATGGTACATGGTTGGGCAGGGAGAAGCACTCAGTTATATGCTTTTGCCGATAAACTTTTAGAAAAAGGTTATATGGTAATATCTTTTGATGGACCGGCTCACGGTAAATCATCGGGTAAACGTTCTATCATGCCAGAATTTCTGGATGCAATGCAAGAAATCGATAAAGCATATGGACCTTTTGAAGCTGCCATAGGTCATTCTTTTGGTGGAATGTGCTTATACAACGCAACCTCTAGGTTTCTCAATATAAAGACATTTGTTGCTGTAGGGTCTGGAGACAAGGTTTCGGATATTATTCAAAAACGTTTAGAAAAGAAATGGAATATGAAAGTAGATGATTATGCCAGTCATCTCAGGGCTAGAGATATTGATATTCCTGCGTTAATTGTTCACGATACAAAAGATGGTGATGTCCCTGTAAGCTGTGCCTATAATATCCGTCAAAACATGAAGAGAGCAAATCTTTTGATCACTCATGGATTGGGTCATACAAAGATTTTGAGAGATAAAGAAATAGTAAACAAGAGTATAGAATTTATAATACAAAACACATGAGAAAGTTTGTAACACTTTTGGTCATTGGAATCATGATCAGTTGTAATGGAGTTGCTCAAAAGAAAGAAACTGAGCAAAAGAAGGAAGAAAAGAAGTACAAAATTTCCAAATCAGATGAGCAGTGGAAACAGGTATTAACTTCAATGGAATATTTTGTTTTGAGAGAAGCTGGAACGGAAAGAGCGTTTACAAGTCCTCTGAATAACAATAAAAAGGAAGGAGTTTATGTGTGTGCTGCGTGTAAAACCCCTTTGTATGAGTCTAAACATAAATATGACTCTGGATCGGGTTGGCCTTCTTTTGATAGAGCAATCTCAAAGTCTATCGAACTTGATGTAGATTACAAAATAGGATATGCTAGAACTGAATTGAAATGTGCAACCTGCGGGGGGCATTTAGGGCATTCATTTCCAGATGGTCCTAAAGAAACCACAGGTGAAAGACATTGTATTAATGGAGTGGCTTTAAACTTCGTCCCAAAAAAGAAAAAAACAGATAAAAAATAAAGGCTTCATATGAAGCCTTTATTTATTCAATGTCCTAACTAGTAAATCGTCTTTGATAACTCGAATTTACCACCACGGATTCTGTATCTTTTAATGGTTTATTTAATTTTTTAAGTAGCAATTCCGCCGCGATCTCTCCGATTCTTACGCCATTCTGTTCTATGGTAGTTAACGTAGGAGTTAAATTTTCTGCAATGACCTGACTCGTGTATCCAACAATAGAAACATTTTTATTATCAAGAACTTTCTTTGCCTTACCTGCTCTAAATGAGGCTAAGGTTGCCTCTTGATCTAAAGCGATAATAGCATCTATTTTATTGTCGTCCAATAGTTGCTTTATCTCTTTTTCAATATTCTCTTCAGTATCTGAAATCATAATAGGTTCATGAATAGAAGAGATGGCCTTTTCATATCCTCTCATTCTAACTTTACCAACACTAAGATTGCTAATCGTAGTTGTTAATACAATCTTCTTTCTTCCATTGGCCAATAATTTTTGAGTCGCATCAAAAACAGAAGCCTCATCGTCTACTAATACCTTATCACAATCAACAGAGTCCACTACCCTATCAAACATCAATAATGCCTTATTAGAACCTAATGATCTAAAATGATCATATTCCTTTTTGATAAAAGTCTCTTCAGAAACCGCCATAATGATTCCATCAACAAAACCTTGACTCAAAGTATTCATAAATTGAACCTCCTTGTCATAGCTTTCATGTGTTATTGAAATGATCACATTATAGGGTGTATCCGCAAAAACGCTTTCAATTCCTCTTAAAACTTGTGTCATAAAGAAGTTTTGAACACTAGGCACTATAACACCAATAGTATTAGTTCTCCCAGACTTTAAATTAACTGCAATTCTATTAGGTCGATAGTTATAAAGTTTTGCAGCTTCCTGTATTCTTTGCTTGGTGGCTGGACTAATCTCGTGACTATCGTTCAATGCCTTAGACACTGTGGAAATAGACACATCCAACATCTTAGACAATTCTTTTATCGTGATACTTTTGTTCATTTTGGTTTGAGAGAATTGAACTTGAAAAATACGACAATGCATTACCAAATGCAAAAAGTTGGTGCTATTTAATTTCCTTCAAACCACTTTTTAAAACTGGAAACCTTTTCTCTGCTTACCACAATCTCCTTCTCAACCCTTACTTGAGGTGTTATCTTCAATCGGTTATTTGAGTAAACAATTACGTCGTTAATGGTGTTTATATTCACAATAAAGGTCCGGTTAACACGGTAAAATGTATTTGATTCTAAAATAGAATTCAAGTCTTCCAATTTATAATCAATGATAAATTTCTTATTCTCATTAGTGACGAGATATACCGTTCTACCCTCGGCAAAGAACAAAGCAATCTCCGAACTTCTTACCGAATGAATATGATTTCCCAATTTAACTAAAAAGCGATCTTTATGTTTTTTACTGCCTAAACTTTTCTCGACTTCTAAGATAGAATCCTGCTGACCAAACATATTCTTTAAACCTTTTAGCTTGTTCATAGCTTTAGAGACATCTGTAAATGTGATAGGTTTTAATATATAATCAATGCTATTTACTTGAAAGGCATCAATGGCATATTCATCAAAAGCTGTAGTAAAGATCACCGGTTTTTGAATCTTTACCTGATGAAAGATCTCAAAACTCAATCCATCCGTGAGTTGTATGTCCAGGAAGACTACATCATATCCATCTGGATTTTCTTGAAGCCAATTAACAGAAGACTCTATCGAGTCCTTTTGAGCTACAATCTCAATATTAGGATCATATTTTTGTAGATATCTAATCAGTTTTTCAGCTGCTAATTCTTCGTCTTCAACAACTATGGCTTTCATTGGTTAGGTTTTAATGGTTAGTTTGGGGATGTGGATACTTCTTGTATCCTTGTCTTTTTCTATGCGGATAACATCTTCAGAATAAACAGAATAAACCCTTTTAATTTCTTCTAAATCCTCAGATTCAAATTCAATATTGATCTTGTCATGAGTGATATAGGTTAATATAAGATGATCATCATTTTCGGAGATGAAAATATTAAGATCTATCTCTGACGATATAATTGTATTCCTCACGATGAACTCAATAAAGAACAATAAACTTCCCGGTACAACTAGAAGATCTGTTCGAATATCATTCTGAACCGATAGATTTCGATAAGGCAACTTATTAAAAAGTTTTACTAATTCTGTAATGTGCTGGAGTTCCTCTTTAAAAGACACCAATTGCCTGTCTTTACTAGATAAAATATAACGATAGATCGTAGAAAGATGATCTATGAATTCGTCAGCGACATCTTCATCTTGTTTCATAAGAACAATCAGAGCTTCCAAACTTTCGAATAACATATGAGGGTTTATGCCTCTTTTAAACTGTCTAAAATCATCCTCAATATTCTTTTTGATCAATTCTTCCTGATCTAGTTTTTCAGAGTTAACCTTGTATAGATATTGATGGCTTACGAATAACAGAATGTAGATCAATGTAACAACAGCAAAGATGCTATCTAATGTGATGATCTCCTCTAGGGTTGCAGAGAATCCAACAACGTATTGAAAGTATAATGTGACTACAATAGTTACCACCAAAAGTGATACGATCAAAGAAACAATTGCCTGAAATAATAAACTTAATAAGGTATTCTTACCTTTTGGTATCCGTTTAAATATTAATAATAAAAATCTTGAAAGTTCTTGAACAATATAAGACAAGCCAATACAGAAGTACAGTTCCTCTCCCAAAAACTGTTCGGACAATTGCTCCACATTATTATTCAAAAGAAGAACCAATAAATAAATAATGACACCACTAAAGATGGGGCTCAATATTCTAAAGAAAGGTTGATGTATAAATAACTTCTTCATTAAACGATTATTGGGACTTTCACTTGAAAATTCTCTCCATTGGTTACTGTAATACCTTCTTTATGTAGTAAAAGATATCTAGCGTTAATATTTTTCAAACCAATCTTGAAAGAGGTCACCTTTTTAGGTTTTTGAGTAATATTATTAACTACAACTAAATACTCTCCCTCTGATCTTACCTCTATGTTTAATGGATTTTCTTCGGACAAAACATTATGTTTCACAGCATTCTCTAGGAGCATTTGTAAGGTTAAAGGAGGAATTCTTGTTTCCAGATGCTCTTCATTGACCTTTATATCGCAATGAATTTTATTCCCGAACCTAGTTTCAATAAGATATTGATAGGACTCTACAAACTCCAACTCTTCTCGCAAGGAACTCATCTTTTTTTGATAACTATCTATAGTATACTGATACATTTTGGCAAGTCGTCTTATAAACCCTTCAGCTTTGTTTTTATCTTTAAATACCAGTGATGAGACTGTGTTTAAACTATTGAATAAAAAATGAGGACTTAACTGCGACTTCAACGCCTTCAACTGAAGTTCTATTTGTTTTCGCTCTTGTCTTACGTTTTCTATCTGAAAACTCGTGTAAGAATAATAAGAATACAAGGCAAAATAGATAATCTCAATAATCAATATCAAAAAGAATAAGATGATGCCTAGCTTCAACAAATATTGTTCTTGTATCACTTGAAAGTCAAGTTCAGAATAAAACAGAGAACCTAAATAAAGTAGACTAATTGAGATTACAAAGATCAGTATATAATGAACTAATATTCCTGAAAGTAATCTGTTCCCTTCTAGTTTATGCCAAGGCAATGCTCTATCTAAAAAATTGGCAGAAAAGTAGAATCCATATGCTGAAACAATACCTATGATCGCCCCAAGAATAACCTGAGCTGAAGAAAGCGACACATCATTATTAAAGGTATCGCCCGTAATAAAGAAGTATACTATTGAGAAACCCAAAATGGCACCTAAGATAGTTATGGTTGAATGCTTCTTCAATTGAATGTTGTTGGTTAGTTGCTGATAGACATACATAGAACTAAGGTAATCAAACTAATATAATTTGATACCTTAGAACTAGGATGTTTAATACATTGCTTTCATTACTCTACCGTAGTAAGTATCCGACTTTATAGTCTTAGCAGCGGCAGAATAAGCATCCTTTACTTTTTGTGATGATCTTTTTACCTGAGGAGCATATGCAATCAAAATATTTGATAAGTAATAATTTGATTTTACCGATCTAGATGCTGACTCCAATAATTGAATTAACTGAGTTTCTGAAATTGAATTATTCTTAGCGATCTTCTTGTAAATATTAGTTGCATAGTGATCTGATTCTACATTCTTTGCCACAAGATTTAAAAGCTTGGTTAGATCCGTTCCTTTAATATTATCGATGAAAAGGTCATTAATAATTTCAGTGGTATAGTGATCTGAATTGATTTCGCTTAAGCTATTGATGAATGTATCATAATTCTCTTTTGAAAGTCCATCTTTTTTAAGAGCTTTCTTAAGAATCTGAGATCTGTAATAATCAGAACCAACTTCGCGAGACATATTCATAATCGTATTCATATTTCCTTTATTTAAAGTACGCTCTTTCATCAAAGTTGTTAAGATCTGAGTTTTGTAATGATCAGACCCAATTCCTTTAGTGATCTCCAACAAACTTATCATATCTCTATCGTTAATGTCAGAATCTGTAATGACTGCTTTCACAATATTAGATGCGTAATAATCTGACCCAATATTCTTAGCGGCAGTGATATATGCAGATTTGGTAGCATCAGAAGATAAAAATGCTTTCTGATTGCTCTTTAAGATCTGAGATAAATAATAATCTGATTTGATCTCGTTTCCTGAGGTCTTGATTACATTTACCAATTCATTGTTTGAAAGTCTTTTCTTTAAAAGGATTTTTATGTAAGCTGCTTTAACATAGTCAGACTCTAAATCTTCAACTTCGTACATAACACCTTTGGCACCTCCTTTTTTATAAAATCGGTCTACTCTACTTTGGGCAGCGATTGTGGTGGATCTTACCACATCAGGTAAGATCTCTGCAAGCCAATTTTTTCCATCAGGATCAAAATCAACTTCTCTAGATCCTACATAATATCTCTTTACAAGTCTACCTCCTTCAGATTCAATAAAGACTCTTCTTCTCTTTCCAAAACGAGTTTTTCTAATCTCGATATATCCATTGTTAGAAATTGAAAGAATCTCTTTGTCATCGTCAGATACTTCGATATCTCCTTCATACTCTATTCTGAAGTCTTTTTTATCGTTTTTGATGGTGATTGTTCGAGAACCGTCATTGTTAGTGGATCTAATTTTTCCTTTCGAGACAATATTTTGTCCGAAGATTTCAGAGGGATTCAATACTAAGCTGGTTACTAAGAGGAACCCTACTAATAGATTTTTTACATTTTTTATTTGCATGATTTATATTTTTCGATTGCTGATGGGACAAATGTATAGGGGCGTATCAGTTAAAAAAAAGACGATGTATTGAACTGATACTTTTTTGTAGTGAATTGTATGTATAGTTAATTTTTATATCTTTTCGCCATTAATTCTGATCAAATGGACAAACAAATCATTGCCAAAACTTTAGAAGACAAACACAAAGATCTTATTGATTGGTTAGAAAATTCAAAAGACGAACTTTGGATCAAAGGCCCGGAAGACCGATGGACCATGGGACAACATATTCAACACTTAGTGGATACCCTAAAAATGATCAATAAAGCTTTGTTGATTCCTAAGTTCTTAATTAAATATAGATATGGAACAGCCAATAGACCAACAAGATCTTATGATGAAGTTTCAGAAAGATATTTAACCAAATTAAAAGCTGGTCAGGAAAGAGCCAGAGAATTCAATAAAGACCTTAGAACTCCCACCTTGATCGAGAAACACAAATTGATCAAAGAATTAAAATATGAAGATTATCGATTGATTAAGAAATTATTAAAACTATCCGATAAAGAATTAGACAATCTACTATTACCTCATCCTCTGATGGGTAGAATGATCTTTCGAGAGCTCATAATGTGGACAGCCTATCACACAGAGCATCATTTCAAAATATTACGAAGAGACTATATTTCATGAAGAAAATGATCCAAAAGCCACAATATTTCTTTTTACTATTGGCCGTATTACTTCTCGTATCAGGATTGATCAACAAAGGTGAAGTTATCCTCATAAGTTTTGAAAGCTATTATTTGAACTTAGATGTTTGGGCGGCTGGTTTATTCTCAAGTATTTTCTTTCTTTTAATCGTTGTCAATTATGCTTCACTTACTCTAACAAAAAAACGACCAAAAAAAGGTCTTACCATTGGTCATATTGTACTTCAAGTCATTGCAATCATACCCTTTTTATACTATTTCTTCACTTCAGATGTCAAAAGATCTTATGATGAAATAGAGTTTATGAACGCGATTATCGTACTGTCATTTGTTCTATTTTTACTGGCTTCATTTATCCATATAATCAACTTTATGATGAGTCTATTATTAAAAAAAGAATAGACCCAAGAGCTTGAGTAACACAGGTGGTTTCTTTATATTTGTAGCTTTTAAAATCCATAGAAGCTAATGTTCAATAACTTAAGCGATAAATTAGATAAAGCTCTACATAATCTTAAAGGACACGGTAAAATTACCGAGGTAAATGTTGCGGAAACCTTAAAAGAAGTGAGACGTGCATTATTGGATGCCGATGTGAACTTCAAGATTGCCAAAGAATTTACAAAAAGAGTTCAGCAAAAAGCTCTAGGTCAAGATGTATTGACAACCTTGAACCCTGGGCAATTAATGGTAAAGTTGGTCAAAGATGAACTTACTGAACTCATGGGAGGTGATGCCGTAGGTATCAACCTAGGCGGAAGTCCAACTGTTATCCTAATGTCTGGTTTACAAGGGTCGGGTAAAACTACCTTCTCGGGAAAATTAGCAAACTATCTAAAAAACAAAAAGACCAAGCAAGTACTCTTGGTAGGATGTGATGTTTATCGTCCTGCTGCGATCAACCAGCTTAGAGTGGTTGGAGAGCAAATTGGTATTGAAGTATATGCTG
>CAZDKB010000035.1:0-1119 GCA_964505885.1 uncultured Flavobacterium sp. | reverse complement strand
AGATCTCTCAAAACGCGATCAAACATGCAAAGGCCAATGGAAAAAATGTCGTGATCATTGATACGGCGGGTCGTTTGGCAGTGGATGAAGAGATGATGAATGAGATCTCAAATATTCATAAAGCAGTAAATCCACAAGAAACCTTATTCGTAGTGGATTCCATGACGGGTCAGGATGCTGTGAATACAGCAAAAGCCTTTAATGATGTATTGAACTTTGAAGGTGTAATTCTAACCAAATTAGATGGTGATACTCGTGGTGGTGCGGCTTTATCTATCAAATCTGTTGTAAACAAACCCATAAAGTTTATCGGTACTGGTGAAAAAATGGACGCAATTGACGTGTTCTATCCAGATCGTATGGCAGATCGTATCTTGGGAATGGGAGATGTGGTATCTCTTGTTGAAAGAGCTCAGGAACAATACGACGAGGAAGAAGCGAGAAAACTTCAGAAAAAGATCGCTAAGAACCAATTTGGTTTCGATGATTTCCTATCTCAGATCCAACAGATCAAAAAGATGGGTAGTATGAAAGATCTTATGGGAATGATTCCTGGTGCGGGTAAAATGATGAAAGATGTTGATATCGATGATGATGCATTTAAAGGTATCGAAGCGATCATTCACTCAATGACCCCATCAGAAAGAAGTACTCCTTCGATGATCAATTCTAGCAGAAAAAAAAGAATTGCAAAAGGATCCGGAACCTCTGTGCAAGAAGTGAATCAATTGATGAAGCAGTTCAATCAAATGAGCAAGATGATGAAGATGATGCAAGGCGGAGGCGGAAGGAAGATGATGCAAATGATGAAAGGAATGAGATAACAATGATCAATTATCAATTATCAATAAACACTATTGATAACTGATAACTGTTAACTGATAATTGAAGAAAATGACAATTTTAGACGGTAGAAAAACCTCCTCAGATATAAAAGATGAAATTGCTATTGAGGTAGCAAAAATGAAGGAAAACGGTGAAAAAACTCCACATCTAGCGGCGGTTATCGTAGGTAATGATGGTGCAAGTAGAACCTATGTTGGAGCCAAAGTAAAGGCTTGTGAGAGAGTAGGATTTGAATCGACCTTGGTCGAACTACCTGATACGATTACTGAAGAG
>CAZDKB010000034.1:0-24352 GCA_964505885.1 uncultured Flavobacterium sp. | reverse complement strand
TCTTTTTTGGATAACAACTCCTCTAAAAAACTGAGTACGAGTTTTGTTTCCTTCTTTAATTTCGTAGTATACGGTGATTGTGTCTCCAGCCGCAAACTCAGGGTTTTCATTTTTTGTAACAAATTCGTCTTGAACAAATTTTACTAAAGATTCCATTTTTCTCTATTTATGGTTTTGAGTAAAAGCAACATTCACGATTCTCGTCAGAGGTTAGTTTTAGCGAGTGCAAAAATAGATATTATTTTCTTTGAAACAAAGTAAGTTTGAATTTAATTTAAATCAATCGAAAACAAGTTCATAGCTTAGTGTACGGCTATTGATGCCTTGTTATTCAGGAGTTTAAGCAATAAAGACTTCTAGAATTACGGATTTGGTCTAACAAGATATCCTTCACAATGATAAACCCAGAACTTTCTGACCTCTTTATTACCTCTTTTAATAATTATAGGATCTATTTCTGTAACCTTATCAAAATAATATTGAAGCTCTTTGGGTGCTATTTTTCCTTGCTTGTCTGAATTTTTGAATCGTTTGTCTGAATCAACGTACAAGGCATCCTTTCCTTTTAATTGATAAAGATCATCACCTAAATAATCAAAATGTAGTGCCGGAAACCCTATGATATTTCCGCTATATATCTTTTCTTCAAGATAAAAGTTTAATACAGCGGAGGTTTTGTATCCATCAGCTGAAAAGATAAAGTCGCTATTGTATTCTTTTGAAAGCTGGACCACTTCAATTGAAAGTTCCTCCCATCCAATATAAGTATCATCACTTTTAATCGGTGCCAAATAGAAAAGTATTTGAGTCGCCAAGGCTAGATGAAATACAATAGAAATGATAAGATGCGCTTTCAATAATTTTTTTCCAATAAATAGGGAAGCGATGATCACTCCACAGATGTAAGATGGCATTAGCCAGTTAAGTTTTACCCAATAAATAGGTGAGATCAATAAGAAACCAACAAAAGTAGGAATGAAAAAGGCTAATAAGAATAAGATCTTCTGGTCTGGTAGTTTAAATTTAAGAAGGGCTCTTTTTATATACTTAAAAGAGAATACTAGAAACACCCAAAATAGTATTGGTAACAGTAAAGCTGTTTGGTGACCTAAAACACCAAAAAAGAATTCAGGTTTAAGCTTGAACTCAGACATTGAACTTGTTCTTTCAGTCGACTGAAATGCGAATGATGCAAATTCATTCTGATAGTTCCACCACCAAACCGGAAAGGCAACAGCAACAGATATGAGTAAACAAAACCAAAACCAAGGTGATAGCAGCAGTCGTCTGTTTTTATTTGAGAAGGCAAGAAAACCAATGAGTCCAATTTGTAAGAGTAAGGCTGTGTATTTACTATTAAACGCCAATCCCATGGCTATTCCTGCCCATAACCAATACAACTTTTTATCTTCAAAAATAGCCCTGTAGAGGAAGATTAGACTGGTGGTCCAGAATAATATTAATGGAACATCTGGGGTGGAATTAAAGGATAGTATTGAGATAAATAACGTAGAGCTCATTAAAACCATAGTTTTCCATGCCTTGTTTTTTGATAGGAACAAATTTGCTAAGACGTAAAAGCTATATAAGGTTAAAGAGGTTATGGTGAAATCGGTAAGCTTAACTACAAAAACAGACTGTCCGAATACTTCAGAAAACAATCTCAATAAATAACCGATCATCCCTGGATGATCAAAATATGAGAGCGATAGATTTTGACCGTATAAATAATAGTAAGCGTCTTGAGGCATCAATCCCATAAATGGAAGCAAGCCAAGACGGAAAATTTGAAAACCAGATATCCAGCTGAGTGCAGGATGAGATTTTAAAACTTCTAAAATTCTATTCATTTAATAAATCGGGTCTTATTTGCTGGGTGCGTTCATAGGCTTTTTCTGCCCGCCAATCTTCAATTTTAGGAAAATTTCCAGAAAGAAGAATTTCTGGAACCTTCATTCCTTCATAATCTGCGGGTCTGGTATATACTGGAGGTGACAACAGATCATCCTGAAAAGAATCTGTAAGAGCTGAAGTTTCATCGCCTAAAACTCCAGGAATCAATCTGATGACCGAATCGCATAAAACGGCAGCAGCCAATTCTCCGCCGGTCAAAACATAATCTCCTATAGAAACCTCTTTTGTAATATACTTATCTCTGATCCTTTGATCAACACCTTTATAATGACCTGTGAGAATCAAGATGTTTTCTTTTAGAGAAAGAGAGTTTGAAATAGATTGATTCAGTGTTTTGGCATCCGGAGTCATATAAATGATCTCATCATAATTTCTCTCGGACAACAGCTTATCGATGCATTTTGCTATGGGTTCTATCATTAAAACCATACCCGCTCCTCCGCCAAATTGGTAATCATCAATTTGTCTGTAATTACCCAATCCATATTCTCTTAGGTTGTGCAAATGGATTTCTACCAACCCTTTATCTTTTGCTCTTTGGATAATAGAGTGGTTAAACGGACTCTCTAAAAGTTCTGGTGATACAGTAATGATATCAATTCGCATAGGGCAAATGTACATTTTTTACCCTACTTAATTGATTCTTGCTAATAAGGATTCTTCGAGGAGAAGAGATCAATCAATATATTTCTTCGGGATAGGTTGATCTTCAGTTTCTCCTTGCCAAAAAATATTCAAGATCCACCATCTCGATCCATCATAAAGCATTTGAATACTGTTAATCCCACGCATAAAAGGTTTTTGGTCTTTTGCTGTTTTATAACTTTCATAAGTAGAGAAAACCTGTGCCATATTCCCAAAGCGATCTGTTTTTCTTCCGATTTCTTTTTCAAAGAATCCGTTTTCTTCTAGCCATTTCCCCGAGGTTTCAATGTATTGTACTTGCGTCATATATCTGATCCCTGTTACACCTTGTCTGTTGTTTCCTGAAGGCATTAACTTGGCGTCTTTATGAAACAGATGCTTGAATAATTCCCAGTTTCTTTCTTCACCTTTTTCTCCGGAAATCACCGAGTAAAGTGTTTCGATAGTAGAGTCAATAGTTTGAACTTTAGAACTATAGTCTTTTTCTTGGCCATATGAAATAATTGCAATCATAAAAATACTGCAACTAAGTACGAAATGTTTTGTCATGGGTATTTCATTATAATAGTTGAAAAAGATACTTAGTTTTTTGTGAACGGCAAATTAACCTGGACAACATTTAGTATCCTTATTTCCATAAACTGTTTTGTCACCATGAGTTTGAAAAACCTCCCATTTGATGTTTTGAGGATCTGTGATCCATGATTTATCACTAAAGGCATAGCAGCAGGTAGCTTCGGGTTCGGCAATTATTTGAGCTTCCGCTTTTTCCATTTGGTCATGTATGTTGCTTAGATCCTCTGAAGAATCTACTTGTAGACCTAAATGTCTTATTTCTTTAGGGCCATCGCCGGTTGAGATGGCAAAGTTTACTTTGGGGTCTTCCAACATCCATTTGGCATAATCAGGTTTTACTTTTACGGGTTGAAGGTTGAATAAAGTTGAATAAAATTGAATATTTTCTTTAAGGTCTTGAACTCTAATGTGAACGTGAAATCTTTTCATAAGAATAGTTTTAATTGTGAAACAATATCAATTGCTAGACAAACGATTTCTTAAAAAGACGCAAAGAATTCTTACTTTTTTTTGATGGAACAGTTTTCCTTGAGTTGAAAACTAATAGGGACCCCATCTTTATTGCTTTCAATATGAAAACAACTTTTAATTTGTTCTTTTAATTGATCTCTACCTCTGTGTACGCGGCTTTTGGAAGCACTAAGATTTAAATTTAATTCCTCAGCAATTACCTTATGTGATTTTCCCTCAATATCAAACATTCTCAAGGGAATAGCATAGGATTCTGGCAGACAATCGATCATAGGTTCAATGAATTCGGACAGATCAGTCCAAATGTTTTGAGGCTCTTCCAGATCTATATCTAGCTCAAATTCTTTTTTTGATTTCTTTATATGGTCTAGTGCAGAGTTATGAGCAATTTGAAACAGCCAAGAGTTAATGTTTTTTATATTTCTATCGGAGCAGCAAGATTTATGCATTTTTAAGAGAACATCTTGACTAATGTCTTGAGCTAACTCTTTATCCTTAAATCTGGATAAAATATATCTATTCAGTTTTTCTTTGGATTCTAACCAAATGTCCCAAATCTCTTGATAGCTCTGCAGTTTCATAAGCTTGCTTTTATCATTCTGTCTTTACCAAAAAGGTCTTTTTTAAGCAAGACGTTCTGAAATCCTAAAAGACGCAACATTTCTGTCATTTCTTTCCCGAGATATTCATTAATCTCGAAAAAGAGCAATCCATTTTGACTCAAATGGGTTTTGGCAAGGTTTGCAATTTTACGATAGAAGATTAAAGGATCTTCATCAGAAACAAACAAAGCAAGCTCAGGCTCGTAGTCTAGAACATTGGTGCTTATTTCCTTTTTTTCTAATTCTCGAACATAAGGAGGGTTCGAAACTATGATGTCGAACTTCCTGTTCAGTTTTTCCGCTGCTAGAATATCTGTTTGAATAAAATGAATGTCTACCTCATTCAATTTGGCATTCTGTGTTGCAATTTCAAGAGCACTTGTTGAAATATCCATACCCGAGACCTCTAAGAAAGGCCTATTTTTCTTGATACTTATGGGAATACAACCACTTCCAGTTCCAATATCCAATAATGACAAAGATGTTGAATCTTTAGAGCTTTTCATTTCTGATGATTCCGAAATGATCCATTCGACCAACTCTTCTGTTTCTGGTCTTGGGATCAGAACGTTTTTATTCACCTTAACAGGTAAACCATAAAATTCTGTTTCACCAATAATATATTGAATGGGTTCCTGATTTTTTAAGCGATTGAGAACAGTGCTTAAAGTTTCTAATTTTTGGGAATCAATTTCCAAGTTTGGTCTTGTTACAAAATCAATCCTTTGCAGACTTAGAAATTCTTCCAGAACAATGGATAAAAAGGACTGAATCTCAGTAGCAGGAAAAAGTTCAGCAAGTTCCGAATTAAAATGATCTTTGAAATCTGCTAGCCTCATAACTTTTTGATCATCCAGACGTCACAAGAATAATGGCAGGTATCTCCAATGGGTCCATCAATATTAATAAAGCCATTTTTTCGATACAGGTTTTGAGCAGCTGTCATATAGGGCATGGTCTCTAGGTAACATTCGTCATAACCATATTCTTTTGCTTTTGATAAACAGAGATCAATCATTTTAGAACCTAATCCTCTTCCTCTCGCAATTGGATGAAAATACATTTTTTGAAGTTCACATGTATTGCCCTCGAAGTTATCCAGTTGAGAGACACCACCACCTCCAACTACTTTTCCTTGATGTTCTATAACATAATAGATGGATCTAGGTTTTTGATAATGAGCATTCAGATCATCCAGGACATTATCTTCATAAGTTGTCCCAGTAGTTGGAACTCCCATTTCGATGATAACATCTCGAATCACTTTCCTGATTTCTTCGTTATCTCTATGCTCTATTTCTCGTATGATAAAATCTGATGCTATCATTAATTCCACTATTTTTGTGATTCAAATTTACCCATTTTTTGGACCACGAACAATATATTCAAAGATGTCTGCAATTGGCAGAGAAAGGAATTGGCACTACTCGGCCTAATCCTTCTGTTGGAGCCGTTGTTGTTGTGGATGAAAAGATTATTGGTGAGGGGTTTACAAGTCCGTATGGCGGTTCTCATGCCGAAGTGAATGCGATAAATTCGGTCGAAGATACAGCTCTTCTCAAAAGAGCAACACTATATGTTACCTTAGAACCTTGTTCTCATTTTGGGAAAACACCTCCGTGCACAGATCTAATCATAGAAAAAGAAATTCCAAAGGTTGTTATTGGTTGTGTGGATTCCAACTCTCTAGTTTCTGGTCGAGGTATCAAGCGACTAAAGGAATCTGGAGTTCATATAATCACTGGAGTGCTCGAGAACGAGTGTAAAGAGCATCACAGAAGATTCTTCACATTTCACAATAAAAGAAGACCTTATATTATTTTAAAATGGGCACAATCTAAAGATGGGTTTATCGCACCATATAATAGAGATAAAAGAAAGCCTGTGTGGATTACGAATATAGTTTCAAGGCAACTAGTTCATCGATGGAGAGCAGAGGAGCATGGAATATTTGTCGGAACAAAAACTGTCTTGGATGATAATCCCAGTTTAAACGTGAGAACTGTAAAGGGTGAGAATCCAATAAGAATGGTGATCGACCGCGAATTAAAGATTCCTTCTGATTCTAATGTTTATGACGGAACCGTAAAAACATTTTTTTTTACAAAAAGAGAATCTAAGGATAACGGCAATATAATATATGAGTCTGTAGATTTCTCAAAACCTATTGCAAAGCAGATTTGTGATATAGCCCATCGTCAAAATATTCAATCAATGATCATAGAAGGAGGAACCAAAACCATTGAAACATTTATTAATGAAGACCTATGGGATGAGGCTAGAGTATTTGAAGGAGATCTAGTATTTAAGGAAGGAGTCAAAGCTCCAATACTAAATAAAAAGGAAAAGGAACAAATTAGGATAAAGACAGACCTATTAAACATATACAGAAATGATTAAGAACATCATCTTTGATTTTGGAGATATATTTATCAACTTGGACAAACCTGCTACAGTTCAAAGATTATTTGAGCTAGGAGTTCATGAAGTTACTTCGGATATGATGGATGTTTATAAGATGTATGAAGTAGGAAGGTCTTCTACAAGTGATTTTGTTAGAAGTTTTACCGATCTCTACCCAAGTATTTCAGCTGATCAATTTAAAAATGCTTGGAATGCCATTTTGAAAGACTTTCCAGCTCACCGACTTGAATTTATTAAGGAGCTCGCCGCTAAAGATGAATATAGATTGTTCTTGTTGAGTAATACGAATGATCTTCATATCTCTTGGATCCAGGAAGATTGGGGAGATGAACTCTATGAAGAATTCAAAGCCTGTTTTGAGCAATTTTATTTATCGCATGAGATTCATCTCAGAAAACCAGACAAGAATATATATGAATATGTTCTTACTCAGAACAACTTAAATACTGATGAAACTTTCTTTGTTGACGATACTAAGGAGAACACCGATACTGCAAAAGAATTAGGAATTCATGTTTGGAATATAGATCCACAATCAGAAGATATTGTAGATTTGCTCTCCCGAAAAGAGTTCAATTCATGATCTACTTATTTATAAGTATCTGTATATCGAGTTTTCTATTTGTGATCTTCAAATTATTTGAAGTTCTTAAGATCGATACACTTCAAGCCATTGTCATCAATTATTTGGTTGCTTCCTTACTGGGGTTTTATTTGTCGGATATTCCTCTTCAACCAACAGAGATCATTGCTGAATCTTGGTTTTACGGAGCTTTTTTATTAGGAATCTTGTTTATCGCCGTCTTTAATTTGATGGCATTGACTTCGCAGAGAAACGGACTCTCAGTAGCTTCTGTAGCTAGCAAGATGTCATTAGTAATAGGAGTATTGTTTGGCATTCTATACTATGGAGAGAGTGCGAATTATATCAAGGTTATCGGTATTGTGTTGGCATTAGTAGCCGTTTACTTAGCTTCCAACAAGCAAGATATTCCAGAACTAAAAAAGAAGAGCACCTTATTATATCCCATTTTAGTGTTTTTGGGTTCAGGTACTATAGATACCAGTCTAAAATTTATTGAAACCACCTATGTGAAAGAAGGGGGTGTTCCTATCTTTTCAGCTACCATATTTGGCTTCGCCTTTCTATTTGGTGTCGTTTTTTTAATAATAAAGATCGTTCAGCGAAAATTTAAATTCCATTACAAGAATATCTTAGGAGGAATTTTATTAGGGATTCCAAATTACTTTTCGATTGTCTATTTGTTGAAGGCCTTGAGTGCTGAGGGAATGGAGAGTTCTACTGCTTTTACAATGAATAATGTAGGAATCGTTGTTTTGTCTACTTTGTTAGGATTGCTATTGTTCAAAGAGAGAATCTCAATAAAAAATTGGATAGGAGTTGCAGTTGCAGTAGTTAGTGTCTATTTGGTCTTTAGTTATGGATGATGTATTTAAAACCATATCAACTCCTTCAGAAGAGACCTTATTTAAGGATAGGGGTAGTAAGTTCTTTGGCTATGCTTTTCCAGTGAATTCTGAATCAGATATACGTGATGCATTAGAAGGTTTACGAAAGCTACATTCCACAGCAAGACATCATTGTTATGCTTGGCAATTAGGAAAAGAGAGTATTAGATACAGGGCTAATGACGATGGAGAGCCAAGCAATTCTGCGGGAATGCCTATTTATGGTCAGATCCAATCGTTTGATATCACCAATGTTCTTATTGTCTCAGTTCGCTATTTTGGGGGAACCAAATTGGGAGTAGGAGGATTGATCAATGCATATCGTACATCAGCTAAATTGGCATTAGAATCTAGTGAGATCGTCGAGAAAACCATAGATCAATCATTTGAAATCGTGTTCGGCTATGAACAAATGAGTAAGGTGATGAAAATTATCAAGGATCAAGCCCTTGAAGTTGTATCTCAAAAATTGGAAATGGATTGTCAGATTATTTTTTCGGTAAGAAGATCAAAAGCAGAAGAAGTAAGTCAAATTTTTGAGAATATGTACCCCTTAAAAATCAGAAAATTAGAGATCTAATTTTTCTAAAATATAATCAGGACATTTTATCGGTCTATTGGTCTTAGAATCAATAAATGCAAGTACAGTATTCCCTGTTGATATCTTTTCTTTATTTTGGTTAATAATTTCATAGTCAAACTCGATCTTAACCAAAGGTCTTTTTTTTAGAGTTACATGAACGGTTAGAACATCATCATACTCGGCAGGTTTTATATATTGAATGTTTAAGCTTATGACCGGAAGTTTAATGCCATTTTCTTCCATCCCTTTATACGTCACGCCTAGATTGCGAAGCCATTCTGTTCTTGCTACCTCAAAGTAACTAGGGTAGTTACCGTAATATACGATACCCATTTGGTCTGTTTCACCATAGCGAACTCGGATGTCAATTGAAGATTTTTGCAAAAAATTGAATAAGAATACGGTTCGATTTTACGGAAAAAAAAATTAATAATCAATAGCAATTTCATTTTTTTATACTGATTTTTATTCACACATTTGTATAGCTCTTGAGAAAGGAAACCCCGGCACAAAAAGAACATAATTTTAACGTCTAAATCTCTTTAACTGTTTTATGACTAAAACTGCGGATTCAGTTTGGAAGGAATGCTTGTCTTTTATTAAAGATAACATTAAGCCTCAAGCGTATAAAACTTGGTTTGAACCTATTAAGCCGGTGAAGCTTTCAGGAGAGGCATTAACTATCCAAGTTCCCAGTAAATTTTTCTATGAATGGTTAGAGGAACACTACATTAAATTATTACGTGTTGCTTTAGTTAGAGAGTTAGGAAAAGAGGCTAAATTGATCTACGATGTTCGTATGGAAAATACCTACAGCAGTAATCGTCCTCAAATTGTTAAGATTCCAAGTTCAAATAGAGACCCGTTAAAACCTCAAAAAGTTTCTGTTCCTGTCGAAGTGAACAAAAGAGAATTGAGAAATCCATTTGTGATTCCTGGACTACAGAAAGTAAAGATCGAATCACAATTAAATCCAAATTATAACTTCACCAATTTTGTAGAAGGAGATTCTAACAGATTAGCCCGTTCAGCAGGTATGGCTGTGGCAAATAAACCAGGAGGAACCTCGTTCAACCCTTTACTGGTATATGGCGGTGTTGGTTTAGGAAAAACACACTTAGCTCATGCTATCGGTGTGGATATCAAAGACAAGTACCCAGATAAGACGGTTTTATATATTTCCTCTGAGAAGTTTACACAACAATTTATTGATTCGGTAAAGTCAAATACGAGAAATGATTTTATCCATTTCTATCAAATGATTGATGTGTTGATCATTGATGACGTTCAGTTCTTGTCAGGAAAAGCCGGAACACAGGATGTATTCTTCCATATATTCAACCACTTGCATCAGAATGGTAAACAGGTGATTTTAACTTCGGATAAGGCTCCTGTTGACATGCAAGATATTGAGCAAAGATTATTGTCTAGATTCAAATGGGGATTATCTGCGGAATTACAACTTCCTGATTATGAGACTCGTGTTTCAATCCTTCAGAACAAGTTGTTCAGAGATGGGGTAGAGATGTCTGATGAGATTGTAGAGTATATCGCGAAGAATATCAAGTCAAACGTAAGAGAATTAGAAGGTGTGATCATTTCTATGATTGCTCAAGCTTCCTTCAATAGAAAAGAATTCTCTTTAGAATTGGCAAAACAGATCGTAGATAAGTTTGTTAAGAATACGAAGAAAGAAGTTTCTATTGATTATATCCAGAAAGTAGTATCTAAGTACTTCGATATGGATGTTGTTACTCTTCAATCTAAAACTAGAAAGAGACATATTGTTCAAGCGCGTCAGTTGGCTATGTACTTTGCAAAAAGAATGACAAAAACATCTTTGGCAAGTATTGGAGCTCAAATTGGACAGCGTGATCATGCAACGGTTCTTCATGCTTGTAAGACGGTTGATAACCTAACGGAAACAGACAAGCAGTTCCGTAAATACGTAGAGGACCTTACGAAGAAGTTAACCTTCTAAAATTCATTCATGAAAAATATATTGATGGTTTGCCTTGGGAACATTTGTCGTTCGCCCTTGGCTGAAGGGATATTGGCATCCAAAGTAGATCCAGATGAAGTATTTGTGGATTCTGCCGGGACTGCAGCCTATCACGTAGGTGAACTTCCGGATCCAAGATCTATTGCTGTGGCTCATAAATACGGAATAGATCTGACCTATCAAAGAGCAAGAAAATTTACGGCAAAAGATTTTTCTAAGTTTGATAAGATCTACGCCATGGATGAACATAATTATCGCAATATTTTATCTTTAGCAAGTAATAAAGACGAGGCAAAAAAAGTGAAAATGATCAGAAATGAAGTAAATCCTCAACAAAATTTGAGCGTGCCAGATCCTTATTACGGAGGAGATCAAGGATTTGAAAATGTTTATCAAATGTTGGATGAAGCTTGTCAGATCATTGCAAATAGAATTGAAAATGAAAGGTAAATTATATTTAATTCCAACAACCTTAGGTGAAAATGAACCTTTAGAAGTCATGCCTTATTCTGTGCGAACTATGGTCGAAAGAATCGATCACTATATCGTAGAGAATGAAAAGTCAGCTAGGCGATTTATCAAAAAAATCACGCCTAAAAAATCTCAACCTTCTTTGGTTATCATGAAATTGGATAAATATGCTGATGAGATGGAAACCAGAACTTATTTAGATGCTTGCGAAAGAGGAATTTCCGTAGGATTGCTCTCAGAGGCTGGCGTTCCAGCGGTTGCTGATCCAGGGGCAAAGATCGTTAAACTGGCACATGAAAAAGGAATTCAGGTTGTACCTTTAGTGGGACCTTCCTCTATATTATTAGCCTTGATGGCTTCAGGAATGAATGGACAAAATTTTGCATTTAACGGCTATTTACCAATTGATAAGGCCGATCGAAAGAAAACCATCAAAGAACTAGAGCGTTTGTCCAAAGAAAAGGACCAATCTCAGATATTTATAGAAACACCTTATCGAAATGAAAAAATGTTTTCTGATCTCAAGGCATCATTAACTCCGCAAACAAGGTTATGTATAGCGGCAGATATTACTTTGCCGGAAGAGTATATACGAACATACACTATAGCAGAATGGAAACAACAATCTCCGGATTTGCACAAAAGACCCGCAATTTTTATTATTCAGAAATAAAAAAAAGCCACGCTAAAACGTGGCTTTTTCAATCTCTATTTTTATCTCCCTTAAACTTTTGCGAGTCGCTCTGCCTCAATATTTGATAAATCGTATCCCGCAAATTTTTTCATATACAATTCAATACTAGATCCATAAGCATCTGATCTATTGTGTTTTCCATTCGTTCTCAAGTATTTTTTTACATTTCCAGCTCCACTTAAATGAGCCGCTGCAAGGATACCTGATTCCGTAATTTCAACACCATTAATCACCTTTCCAACACTTCTCTGAATATCCTTTCTTAAGATCCATTTATTAACTTTACAATAAGCAATAAAGGTTTTTTCTTGTAACTCAGGATTTCTCAAAAAATGATCTGTATCATAGATCTTGAATCGTTCTAAAGTAGTTTCACCAAACTGATACTTTCCTAAATATCCTAAGGTATTCACTACTCTATACCTTCCTTGTGATTCTTTGAAAGCCAAAGCTTCTTTGAATCCCAAAAAGTCCTTGTCAAGAAATGGAAGATTTTCGTCTACCAGCTTAATGCTCTCAACAGGAACATTCACTCTTTTCTTTTCATAACGAACTGATGTCTCAACTGCGTTTACAAACATCAGAAACAATGCAACGCATATTAAAAATCGTCTTATAATGTTTCAATTTCCGTTTAGCGGCGCAAATTTACAACTAAAAATTTAAATAACTGGTAATCAGTTGGTTTGGATTTTTTTAGAAATACAAATAATGGAATTTTATACCTCCTTTACTGCGGAATTCTAAAGTTGGAGCTGGAATTTTTATGAAATTGATAAGAGAAAAGACCGATTTCAGGAATTTAGAATTAGTTGGAATTTTCACTAAATCGATATCGAAACTCAGATAAAACTGTCGATATGGATTCTGAGTCAAAAGATTGGTAGGAAGATCTTCGCCATATAACATTCCCTCTGCGCCATAACCAAAAGCGATATTTAACCATTTCGGGAAATTACTTTCTTTATCAAAAGACCAAATGTTTGCTGAGAGCCAATAGGTCTGTCCATTATAATCTTTAATGGTTCGTTCTAAAAAGTTAGAACCTAGAACCTCTGGTCTTATATTCGCATATCTCGTTTCGTGAAAGGAGTATTTTAGTTTTATTCGTTGTTCTTCCCAAAGAAGTTCCTGGCCGATCAGTAGACCCGCTCCACCTGCATTCGCTGCGAAATCTCCCCAAGAAAATCCCCATTCACTGGAAAAACCGTCTAGAACTTCAACAGCGGTCAAAAAGCTAAGTCCTAAAGTACCTCCATATAAGATTTGATTTTTTCTACTTACTCCAGACCAATCCAATAGTTCCATTCCGATAAGTCCCACATAATAAGAAGACATGATATGTCCTGCCTTATCCATTTGAAGCCATTGGTTATTGTCGTTCTTAAATTGAAATCCACTTCTCGGATAGTCAGCGTACCAAGCTTGATCTAGGGCCAGCAAAGTTCCGCCTGCTAATACAGACTCACCAATTATAATAGCATTTCTTCGTGGTTTGTTAAGAGTGTCAGATTTGGTCCAGAATGAGGTCGATTGCTGAGAGATGCATTGTAAAGAGAGTAAGAGGGAAAAAATGGATAAAATTGATCTCATAAAATTAGAGTTCTTTAGTGTAGAATCTATCTCATGATTCCTTGTTTATTTAACCATCTCTGATACTTTCGAGCATTTTTGTTATGCTGTTTCATAGAGCTCGCAAAAGCATGGAATCCTATGTTTTCAACATTTACACACATATATAAGTAGTTATGACGCTCATAATCAAGGACCGCGTCTATCGCAGAAATATCTGGCATAGCGATCAAACTTGGAGGAACCCCTCTATTTAAATAGGTGTTGTAGGGTGATTTGATTTTCAGGTCTTTATAGAGCACTCGTTTCACGACAAAATCTTGTCCGTTCAACTGCTTTAATATGTAAATAATAGTAGGGTCGGCCTGCAATGGCATTCCTTTTTTGATTCTGTTTACATATAAACCAGCCACTCGAGGTTGTTCAATTGCCTTAGGTGTTTCTTTATAAACAATTGAGGCCAGTGCCATGACTTGGTCAGGAGTCATGTTTAAGGCTTTGGCCTTTTTCAATCTCTTGTCATTCCAAAAGCGATTGGATTCTTTAAACATGCGATCTCTGAATTGTTCTGCCGAGGTATTCCACCATAATTCATAAGTGTTTGGAATAAAGTAACCCAACATTTGGGCTTCGGAAATATCTTTTTGAGAGAGAAACTCTTTGTCCTTGAATGCTGAAATTAAGGAAATGGAATCAGCTTCAATCTGTGCAGAGATCCTGCCAGCTAATTCTTCTAAGGTATTTTGATTATTAAAGGATACTTTGACCGCAGTCTGATTTCCACTTCTAAGAAGATTGATCAGATCATTATTCGAAATACCCTTTTCGATCTTATATTTTCCAGGTTTGAATTTGCTGAATTTCTTTTGTTCTGCAACCCATAAAAAGTCATCTTTATCTTCAATAAATGAATCAAGGGCATTTAAGTTTTCCTCAAAAGAGACATTAGTTTTAAGATAAACGAATCCAGACTTTTTTACATTTACTCCAAATACCTTTTGATAATAACTCCATCCAATAACTCCTGCTATCAAAAAAGCGAGAAATACAATCCCAAAAATTAGTTTTTTATTCATTAATCAATTGATATGATAGTTCGTTCTTAAAATCTCCATTAACGAAAAGCCAATCTTTCTTCTCACCGATCAGTTGAAACCCACATTTTTCAAATAGGCTAATACTATCCGTATTTTCAGGAGTAATATTGGCGTGAAGTTGGTGCAAATTCAAATGATGAAAACAATATCTCACAAATACGCTTAATGCATCAAAGGCGAAGCCATTCTTTTGATAATCAGTATCAATTAAAATACCAATTCCAGCGCGTTTGTGCTGAGGATTAAAATCAAACAGATCGATCATTCCCACAGAATGTTCGCTATCTTTTTCAACAATCATTAATCGTAACTGTTTACTTTCATATATGTCCAAATGAGCATTGTCCAAATATTGCTGAAGAATAAACTTTGAGTAAGGTACTTGGGTATGACTTACTTCCCAAAAACTTGAATTATTCTCAATTCGGAATAAAAAGTCTAGGTCTTCAGGTTCTAAAGCACGCAATGAGATATGAGCTCCTTCTAAGATCATCTTAAATTTCTAAATTTCCTTTAAAAACAAGTTCAGCAGGTCCAGTTAAAACCACATTTGTATAAACTCCATTTTCCTCTTTAAATGTGACATTTAAATCACCTCCTTCTGCTTTAATATACACTTTTTGCGAATCTGTCTTTCCTGTTTTGTGCATAGCAATGGCAGCAGCGGTAACGCCTGTTCCGCAGGCCAGGGTTTCATCTTCAACTCCTCGCTCGTAGGTTCTGATTCTAAAGGTATCTTGAGAAGATTGTTCTACAAAATTTATATTACTTCCTTCCGTTCCGTATTTTTCATTGCGAATCTGTCTCCCTTTTTCAAAAACTGGAAATTCACTTAAGTTCTTTACCATTTCAACATGATGAAGTGTCCCTGTATTGGCAAACACATGATCCTTTTGTACATCTATTTCGTTCACATCTATCATACCTAAAGAAACAGTTCCATCTTCATTGATCATTGCCTCATGAGGCCCGTCATAAGCCATGAATTTTGTTTGTTTTTGAATGATGTCAAGGTAATTTGAAAAGGCTACAGCACATCTAGCTCCATTTCCACACATAGTTTGACTGCTATCGGAGTTAAAATAGACCATTTTAAAATCCAATTCAGGATCGTTTTCAATCAGAATCAATCCGTCTGCACCTATACCAAAATGACGATCGCAAAGATCTATAATCAGGTCTTTGTTGTCCTTCGGAAATGATTCATTTCTGTTATCTATAAAAATGAAATCATTTCCTGCACCTTGATATTTATAAAAGTTAAGATTCATAGGAGGCAAAGATAGGAAAAAGCCTGACAGGTTTAGTGTGTTAAAGGCTAGTTAAAGAGCGTTAACACAGAGTTAATTGAGTTGCAACAGATGTTAAAATTAGTATTTTTGAGTTAGCATAAATACAAAAGACATGAAGAAATTTTTTAGTTTTTTAGGAATGGCCATTTTGGGAGGTGGAATTGCACTAACAGGTTATAAAGTTTTTATAGAAGAACCTGTGGTAATACAGCAACAACAAGAAGATCCTATTCCAGTTTATCAAACCAATTTTAAACCTGCATTTACAAGTACCAATGCAACCTATGCACCTACTGATTTTACTGAGGCAGCGGAGAAGACAGTTCATGCTGTTGTTCACGTGAAGAATACTGCCGTGAAGACAGGAATCAATTCTTTTGCCGATTTATTTAACGGAGGAAGACAATATGAACAGGTAGGTACAGGAAGTGGAGTGATTATTTCTGCTGATGGTTATATTGTAACTAATAATCACGTTATAAAGGGAGCTACTAGCATTGATATCACATTGAACAATCGAAAGAAGTATGTGGCTGAGCTTATTGGTACGGATTCAAAAAATGACATCGCTTTATTAAAAATAGACACGGAAGAATCATTGCCTTATATTCCATTTTCTAATTCCGACAATCTAAAAGTTGGAGAATGGGTTTTGGCTGTTGGAAATCCTTATAACCTTACATCTACTGTTACTGCGGGGATAGTAAGTGCAAAAGGGAGAGATCTTCAAGGGAACTCTGCAACCGATTCATTCATTCAAACAGATGCTGCAGTAAATCCTGGGAATAGTGGAGGAGCTTTGGTAAACACCAGAGGTGAATTGGTAGGAATCAATACGGCAATCAGTTCTAAAACAGGAGCTTATGTCGGATATTCTTTTGCGGTTCCATCAAATATTGCAAAGAAGATCATCGATGATCTGTTAGAGTTTGGAAATGTGCAAGAGGCCATCATTGGTTTTGTGCCAAACAGAGATATTAAGGAAGAAATCTCTGGAGTTGAAATCGTAGATTTTTCTGAAGGAAGTTTTGCTGAAAAGTCTGGATTGAAGAAAGGAGATGTTATTGTAAAGATTAATAATGTAAAGATATCTAAGTTTTCTGATCTATCTGGACAATTGGCGGCAAAGAGACCTGGAGAATCTGTAGATGTAACTGTAGACAGAAATGGAAACTTTTTGACGAAGAGTGTGAAACTGATCAAGAGAATTCCTAGATATATATCCAGAGGTCTTGGACTTGAATTTAAAAACTTAGAATCTGTAGATAAGAAGAAATACGGAATCAAAAGCGGTGCAAAGATTATTAGAGAGTTTAGAGATGAAGAAGATAAGAGTGAGAGCTTGGTAGGCTTTATTATTACTTCGATCAATGGAAGAAAAGTGGAGAACGCTGATCAGGCCGCTAAAACGATTGACGGATTTATGAGTAGAAGATATAGATTCACTCTAGAAATGATCAATACGGAAGGAGAAATAGAAAGGTATAATTACAGATAATAATTAAGAAAAATATGAATAAAGACCTCGATGCATATCGGGGTTTTTTATTGCCTAAAAATTAAATACGAAAACGATTTCGAATTCCCGAAAAAAGAAATACTTTTGCACCAAATTTAACACGTTAAGTACAGTCATGTCACCATTAACAAATTATGAAAATGAAGTAGCTACTCAAGCACAAATTAGAAGAGCTACGACTGAGTTTATCAATATTGTAACTGATCTTTGGTATGATAGATCTATTGAATTGGTATTGTTCAGAAACCCATTAAAAGACAAAAGAGTTAGCGAAGTCTTGAATCTTATCGATTATGCAAAAGAGTTCGTTGCTAAACCTATTTCTATTCACGATGCATTGGCCATCGCTAAAGCGATTCAGCAAATCGATCTTCCTGCATCGAAATTAGATATTGGAAAGCTAGTTTACGAGAGTTACTTGGATGCTTCTGGAAGCGATGACAAAGTTGCTTTTGTTCAAAATCAGCTAAAGGACGCTACTGAAGCGAAGAATATCGAGCCTAAAGACGTGGTTCTATATGGATTTGGTAGAATCGGACGATTGTTAGCTAGAGAATTGATGACCAAGATGGGTAAAGGATCTCAATTGAGATTGAGAGCCGTTGTTACTCGTGGAGAGATCAATCAGACGGTTTTAGAAAAGAGAGCTTCTCTATTAAGTGTTGATTCTGTTCATGGTGATTTCTTAGGAACTGTTCAAGTGGATGCAGAAAACAATGCACTGATCATCAACGGAACCACCGTTTATATGATCTCTGCGGCGAAGCCAGAAGATATAGATTATACAGAATACGGAATTGATGATGCTTTGATTATCGATAATACAGGAGCTTTTAGAGATAAAGAAGCTCTTAGTAGACATTTAGTTCCAAAAGGAGCAAGCAAGGTGTTATTAACGGCTCCTGGAAAAGGAGTTCCTAATATTGTGCATGGAGTAAACCATAAAGAGCACAGCCCTGAGAATGTAGATATTTTCTCAGCAGCCTCTTGTACGACCAATGCTATTACTCCAATTTTAAAGGTGATTGAAGACAATTACGGAATCAAAAAAGGACATTTAGAAACAATACATGCCTACACCAATGACCAGAATTTGGTAGATAATATGCACAAAAAATACCGTAGAGGTAGAGCGGCAGCGTTGAATATGGTGATTACGGAAACAGGTGCTGGAAAAGCTGTTGCAAAGGCTTTACCTGCACTAGCTGGTAAGTTAACCTCTAACGCAATTCGTGTTCCTGTACCAAATGGTTCTTTAGTTGTGTTGAATCTTCAATTAAGATCAGAAACAACTGTAGATGCTTTAAACGCTATTATGAAACAATATGCTTTGGAAGGAGACCTTGTAGAGCAGATTAAATATTCATTCTCAAATGAATTAGTTTCTTCTGATATCGTAGGAACAACAGCTCCTTCAATTTTTGATAGTAAAGCAACCATTACTGATGGCGATACTGCTGTATTATACATCTGGTATGATAATGAGTACGGATACAGCCATCAAGTGATTCGTTTAGCGAAACACATTGCCAAAGTAAGAAGATACACCTACTATTAGTAGTAGAGTTATTGATGCAAATAATGATCATAGAAACCCGAAACAAGTTTTGTTTCGGGTTTTCTTTGTTCTATTCTGAAGGGTTTCAGTACCTATGATTTTAAAAATTTCACGTACTTTTAACAGACCAATCATTCCAACAATGAAACAATCATTTTTCGCAATTATTTTCACTTTGATCATGAGTCAATCAAACGCCCAAGACAAATTACCTTACAATAAAATACCGGATGCCCCAGAAAACTATACTGCAGGTTCTGTTGTGAGCAGGATGATAGACGGACTAGGTTTTAGATATTATTGGGCAACCGAAGGTTTAAGAGCAGAAGATCTTCAATATAGACCCAGTAAAATGGCAAAAACAGCGGAAGAAACCTTGGATCATATCTTAGGTCTTTCTCAGGTTGTTTTAAACTCGGCATTAGGAGTGCCCAATGGTGCGCCTCAACCTGAAATGTCTTTCGAAGAAAAAAGAAAGAAAACATTGCTTAACCTTCAGCAAGCAAGCGCTATATTCAAAAAAGCGGACGACTTGTCAAAGTTTTCCATAGTATTTGGATCAGGAGAAAAAAAGACAGAATTTCCTTTTTGGAATCAGATTAACGGACCTATTTCTGATGCGATATGGCATGTAGGACAAATTGTGTCTTTTAGAAGAGCATCGGGAAATCCATTTCCAAAAGGAGTGAGTGTTTTAAGAGGAATAAGAAGAGAGTAGTACATGAGCATAAAAGATAGAATTGATTCCTTGCGCGAAGAACTTCGCCAGCATAATTACAACTATTACGTATTAGATAACGCATCCATCTCAGACTTTGAGTTTGATATGAAGCTCAAAGAATTAGAAAAGCTTGAGAATGAGAATCCAGAGTTTTTTGATTCGAATTCACCCACTCAAAGAGTAGGTGGTCAGATAACAAAGAACTTTGAAACAGTCACCCATAAGAATAGAATGTATTCTCTGGACAATTCCTATTCTAGAGAAGATCTGTTAGACTGGGAAAAGAGAATTCAAAAGATCTTGGGAACTACGGATATCGAGTATACCTGTGAACTGAAATACGATGGAGCATCGATCAACCTAACCTATGAAAATGGTGAATTTGTAAAGGCTGTAACCCGTGGGGATGGTTTTCAAGGTGATGATGTCTCTACGAATGTGAGAACAATTCTGTCTTTACCTATGGTGTTGAAAGAAGAATTCCTTCAAAATTTTGAGATGAGGGGAGAGATCATACTTCCTTTGGAAGGATTCAAGAAAATGAATGAAGAAAGAGTTGCCAATGGTGAAGAGGAATATAGAAACCCTAGAAATACAGCAAGCGGAAGTTTGAAACTTCAAGATAGTTCAGAAGTTGCTAAGAGACCATTGGATTGTTTGTTGTATCAAGTGGTTACAGATGAAAGAAAATATGCAACTCATTATGAAAGTCTTCAAGCTGCAAGACAAGCCGGATTCAAGGTGCCTAAAACAATAATTGCTGCGAAGGATATACAAGCAGTGATCGATTTTGTAAATGAATGGGACGAGAAAAGACACGATTTACCTTATGAGACAGACGGAGTGGTGATTAAGGTAAATGGATTGCAACAACAGGAAGAGCTTGGCTATACATCCAAAGCACCTCGTTGGGCGATAGCTTATAAATTTAAAGCAGAACAAGTTTCTACTAGGTTAAACGAGATCACTTATCAAGTTGGAAGAACCGGAGCGATTACACCAGTGGCTAATTTAGAGCCCGTTCAATTAGCAGGAACCATCGTCAAAAGAGCTTCATTGCACAATGCAGATCAAATTGAAAAATTGGATATCAGGATTAACGATACAGTCTATGTAGAAAAGGGAGGAGAGATCATTCCAAAGATTATTGCCGTTGACATGTCAAAAAGACCTAAAGATTCAATGTCTACAGTCTATGCCACTCATTGTCCTGAATGCCAATCAGAATTGATCAGAACAGAAGGTGACGCCAAACATTATTGTCCGAATACTTATGGTTGTCCGCCTCAGATTACCGGTCGGGTTCAGCATTATATTAGTAGACAAGCCATGGATATTGAAGGTTTGGGAGGAGAGACCGTTGATTTGTTGAGGAAAGAAGGGCTGATAGAAAACTATGCCGATTTATACGATCTGAGAGTAGAGCAGATCATTCCTTTAGAAAGAATGGCGGAGAAGTCGGCTCAAAACATGATTAAGGGTATAGAAAAATCGAAAGAGATTCCCTTTGAGAAGGTTTTATATGCTTTAGGAATACGATTTGTTGGTGAAACTGTTGCCAAGAAATTAGCCAAACACTTTAAATCTATAGATGCCTTAATGTCGGCTAGTTTTGAAACCTTGATCTCAGTGGATGAAATAGGGGATAAGATTGCTGAGAGTATCATTGAATTCTCGAATGATTTAGGAAATATGCACTTAATAGATAGGCTAAAATTTGCGGGAGTTCAGTTACAAGTTTCAGAAGAGGAATTAGCAAATCAAACGGATAAATTACAAGGAAAGATTTTTGTAGTTTCTGGTGTTTTTCATCAAATGAGCAGAACTGAATTGAAAAAAGCAATAGAAGATAATGGAGGTAAGGTAAGTTCGTCCATATCCAAGAAGACCACTTATGTTGTAGCTGGAGATAATATGGGGCCTAGCAAAAAGACTAAGGCAGAGAGTTTAGGAGTTGAAATCATTTCTGAAGAAGATTTTATTCAAATGATCTCATAGATGAAGTCTACCATGACCTTTAATGATAAACTCCAATTAAAAGCTGTTCAAACTTTAATATTTGGAGCTATAGGTTATTTATTAAGGGCTTTTACCTTTTTTTATATGGAATCTTTTAGTCCCTCAGGCCTGATTTACATGACTATCGGATCCTTTATCAATCTATTTGCTATTATTATGGCAATCGCAGGAGTGGTCTATTTTTTTAAAGGGATAAATGAAAAATTTACCCTTGGCAAGATAGTATCATCCTTGGTGGTTTTTGGATATTTAGGTCTTTTGATAATATCCATCATATTGACTTCAGATGAGTTCTAAATACAAATGCGACTCTCAATTAGGAATAAGAATCGCATTCAACAACAATATAAATATTGGTGTTTTTAGGGACTATAGTTTTTCTCCAATAATTGGAATGTCTTTTCTGTTTTGAAGCAACAAAATACCACTAGCTAAAAGAGTAATAACAGCTAACGCAAATAATGTACCTCCATCATTATTGTGCTCAATTCCTAAAATGGTTAGGTGAGACATAATTGCACCGGCCATTGTTCCAGCACCTAAAAGTGCGCCCAGCCAGGTTTTATTGGGGATAAAAAGGAGAATAGAAGCAATGAGTTCTACTACACCTGTTCCTATTCTCATCAAAGCTTCATTTTCACCTGCAATTGTTGTAAAAAGATCTACGCTTTCTTGAGCGGCGGTAAACTTGAAAAATAAGGTTTGTAGCATAATTCCAGCTGCTACAAGTTTTAAAATCAATGGAAAATATTTTTTCATCTTATTGGTGATTGTTTGACAGGTTAGACGAAGAAAATAGAATCCCTTACACTAAGATGATCTTTTCTCTAGAAGTTTTATTCTTTTCAGTATCAAAATAGAAATCTATACGACCCAAATTCACTCCGTATGCACCTACTTGATTTACAAGTACATCTTGATCTTGCCTATTCTTAACAATCGTGGGTTTGGGAAGAAAGGTATGTGTGTGTCCTCCAATAATGAGATCTATATGTTCAGTTGCCTTTGCTAGTTTCAAATCGTCGACTTTATCACCATCATATTTATAACCTAAATGTGAAAGACAAATAATCAAATCACAATTTTCATATTCCTTAAGCTCTCTACTAATATCTTGGGTGATCTCAATTGGATCTAGATACTTTGTCTCTTTGTACATGGTCGGATTTACCAAACCCTTCAATTCAATTCCCAGTCCAAATACTCCGATCTTAATACCGTCTTTATAAAAGATTTTATAAGGTTTAACAAGCGTATCTAAGATCGTATTCTGAAAATCATAATTAGCGCTTACAAAATCGAAATTTGCATGAGGTAACTGTTTATGGAATCCTTCAATTGCATTGTCGAAGTCGTGATTCCCAAGAGTTGCTGCATCGTAGTTCAAACGACTCATCAACTTAAACTCCAATTCGCCTCCAAAATAATTGAAATAGGGAGTTCCTTGAAAAATATCACCCGCATCTAACAATAGCGTATTTGGATTTTCTTTTCGTATTTGTTCTACCAATACAGCTCTTCTGGCAACACCTCCTTTGTTGGCATATCTATGGTGATTTGCTTCAAAGGGTTCTATTTGACTATGTGTATCGTTCGTATGAAGAATAGTGATATGTTTCTTTGAGGGTGCACATGAAGCGAAGCTAGTGCCCACAAGACCCGTGTATACCATTCCTGCCGTTGCTTGTTTGATAAATTTTCTTCTCTTCATATTATTTGATAATCACGCGATTGTCTAATTCAGCTTTTAAAGTATCATTCTCCTTAAAGTACTCTGTAATCGCATCTCGCACGAGATAGTTACTGTCATACAGACTTTCAGGATTTATGAAAAAGTTCATATTATCGCCTCCTTTTTGAAGGTAGTTAGAGGTAGAGACAAAATAAGTTTTACCCTCTTCAAGAGGTTTGCCATTGACTAAGATCTTTACATCTCCGTTTTTCTCGAAAGTGATTTGAACTTGTTTGGATATAGGGTGAGCTCTTTTTCTGACAGCGAAATACTCAAAGAGTTCTTCTGTTTTTTCTTTGGTGAGTTCAGCAACAACAATGGTATTTTCAAAAGGCATCAAATTAAAAGCATGAATTACTTTTACTTCCCCTTTTCCAATCTCGGCTCTGATTCCTCCATAATTGGAAAAAACAAAATCAACCTTCTTTCCGGTTTCTTTTTGAAATAGCTCATTGGCCTTATCAAACATAAGATCGGCCATCATATTTCCCAGACTACTCTGCATGTTCCCGTCTGTTCTGGTGATAGTCTTTGGAGCAAAACTCAATTTTTTATTGATCTCCTTGATCATTTTTGATCGATAGGGAAGATATTCTTTGATAATTGTGCTGTCCGGAGCTAGAAGCGTGTCAATTGCTTTGGTATTTGCTGTTATTTTTGAGGGTTCTATTGGTGAATCCTTGCATGCAAACCCTAAAAGAAGAGCAAGAAAAAGAACCGATATTCTTTTGATTGAAGTCAAGATGTTTTTTTGTTTCTTTGTTTAACGAAGGTAGTTTTTTATTTCTTCAATCCATATGATCGGTTCTAAAATTAAACGTCATTTTATTAGAAAAAAGCTCAGTAAGTTGATTGCTGAATATCAACTTAGATCCTCAGAATCTAGAAATGGAAAGATTAGAACAATTGGTATTTTGACAACTCACAAAGTGTACACCGAGTTTAATCTTAGAGGGTTGGTAAGCGATACATTTGGAACTGAAGACATCA
>CAZDKB010000033.1:21767-25132 GCA_964505885.1 uncultured Flavobacterium sp. | reverse complement strand
GCCGATCATGTTTTGCTTGGTGGCCCGGCATTGATGTCATTAGGATTCACAACATCTTCAATCGTTACTTCGGCAGTTGAATTATGTCCTGATTCGTTTACTGCAGATGTTCCAATATGAGAGTGCTCATCAATGATTCCCGCAGTCACATATTTTCCGGTACCATCAAGAACTGTTGCTCTACGAGCACTTAAGTTCTTACCAATCTGTGCAATTTTCCCATCCTTTAATAGGATATCAGTATTCTCTAATACTCCGTCAGCTTCTGAAGTCCAGATGGTAGCATTCTTGATCAAAATCGTTTGTTGCTTAGGAACATTCATATTACCTAATCCAATATTTGGGTAACTCACAGGCATGACGGTTGGTGAATCTGTAGATTTTTTAGCCTTTTTCTTTTTTGGTTTACTTTCCTTCGATCCTGCTGAATAAGCTATAAATGAAGATTCATTTCCATCGATATCATAGGCAGTTCCTCTTATAGTTTTCGCCACAGGTTGACCAACGATTCTTGTGAAATACCCATCATCGTTAATAGTCATCTGAATCCATCCATCAGCAAAACTAAACTTCGATTTCACCTTCTCTCCTCCAGAAGTAAGGCTTCCAGATTGTTTTGCTTCTTTACCTGTGATGGTCAATTCAAAAGATTTACCATCCGCATTAAAAGAGTAGGTTCCAGTGATATCTTGAATATTCATATCCTTTACCACATGTCTATCTCCTTGAACCCAGTTTTCATAGATGGTTGTCGACTTATCAAATACATCTCCATTGGTAATAATGAAGTTGGCATGACTCCCAGAATTTAGGTTTCCTATGTCATTTCTTCCTAAAATTCCAGCTGGAATTGTAGTCAGAGATTCTAAGGCTTTCGTTTTATCAAATCCTCTTTCTATTGCTTTTCTAAGGTTTCCGTGGAAAGACTTTACAGATTTTAAACCGTTTGTTGTCAATGCAAATGTGACTCCGTTTTTAGCAAGGATCGATGGGCTAGAAGGTTCTTGGTTCCAACGACGCATATCACCTAAAGAAATTTGACTCGCTAATAATGGATTACTCACATCATAAGCTTTTCTGAAATCAATAGGAATAATCATCTTAGCATTCGTTGCTTTGATATCTGCAATTCTTTCATATGCGCCTTCGTCTCCTAAAATTACGTATTGGATTCCAGCTTCATCACCAACCTTATCAGCTCTTAGAACATCTAAATGATTTCCAGCATTAAAGATCTGAACCAATCCTTTGTTGGCATTCAATGCTTCTAACGAGGCATCTTTGTTTTTAGCATTTCCCGCGGCATACCAATCTGCATCTAAATACATTTGACGCAAAAGGGCCATAGCACCCATTCTAGAGGTTGGATAAGATTGTCTTGAAGCAACACTTTTATTAAAAGATAAATATTGAGCCGATCTTTTTTCTAAAATTCTGTAGGCGTCATTGGATGCAGAGTTTAAGGCCACTAGAGTACCATTTCCTCTTACAATTCCGTCATGTTGGTGGGTGTTCACCACACCAAAACCAGCATTTACCAATTGAGTGGCTTTCTTTTTATCGAAAGCAAAGCTCTGAGAAGCATCAGTTTCCGGACGAACATGATCGTTCCAGTAGAAACCTGTTCTACCTGCATCATATTGTGGTCTTCTACTACTGTTTCTAGGTCTTTGAGGTTTCTTAACACCAAAATCAGAATAGATATCTATAAAAGAAGGGTAGATGGTCTTACCTGCAAGATCTACAGTTTTTGTTCCTGCAGGAATCTTTACAGATTTTCCAACACTTACCACCTTACCGTCTTTAACCAATAAGGTTCCTTTTTTAATGATCTGAGTTGGGCTTACATAGATTTTCGCATTCTTAAATGCAACGGTCGTGTTTTTGGTTGTCTTCACGCCCGTGTTAATGGGAAAGTACTCTTGGGCATGCAGTAAGGATACTGATAGCACCATGAGCACCAGAAGTAGTTTTCTCATGTGTTAATTATTTGAATCGTCTATAAAGTTATTGAGAAGCTTCGGGTTGATTCGTATTCCGAGGCCTTTTAACATAATTTTAAGAAACCAAGTTAATCAATTTTGAAGACTTGCTTCTTGTACCTCATTCTTGTAGTATTGGATGAATAAGTCTACCACATAATTATATGAGTCTATTCCGTTGGATTGATTATTCGATTTCAAATAAGCATTATAACCTCTTTTGATTAATGGTTCAAAGGGATTTTCATATTCATCCCAGAAATCGGAAGATGCCTTGAAATCTTTTAAAATTCCTTTATTAAGTCTGCTGTACAAACTTTTGAATTGCTCAGGATCCCTTTTATAGAGTTCGAAGATTGAATACCTCACAGCCATTCTGTAAGCAGCATATTGGAAATATATATCATCATTGTGCAGGGCAGCGAGAAAACCAACAAAGTTGGCTTCATTCTCTGCAGCAAAACCAATCTGATGCGCCATTTCGTGACATGTAGTGGTTGGAAAACTTGTTTTAGGGATTCTACTATTTACCTGAGCTTCTCCTGTCAGCGGATTCAAATATCCTGAAGTTCCATTATAGGATTGTATAAGACTCATTAAAGAGCTCTTTGCTGTTCCAAACTTATAGGTAAACTGAGGTAGCTTAATTGAAAGGCTATCATATCCTTTTCTAGCCATTTTGTACATCTCTCTTTGGGAATAGGGGTTTTCTACTTTTAAAGAATCTGAGCCTGTAATTTGAACATGACTTTCGTTTAATTTTTTGATCAAATAATCTGATAATTGGAAAAGTTCTTCAGTAGAATATTTAGTGGTTTTATATCCGAGATTATCCGATAGTGGTTGACGGAAGTAGTTGAGTCCCCAAAAGAAATAAAAACAGAAATAAATAACTGAACAAAAGGCAATTACTGCTAAGATTTTATGACCAAATCTTTTGAACTTTGTCTTAAATAATTTGTAAATAAATCGCAGTGCATAAAAGATAAAAAAGAATATCAATAAGTCACCCATAGAAAAAGGAATCCACCCCAAAAGGATTCTAAAGAACGAACTAATTAAAGGGTAAATCCCATTAGAATAGTAGCGTTCAATGAATTCTGGACATGTTGATAACCAGTTGATTATAAGTATTTGAAATACTAAAAATAAGGATAGATAAAGGTTTCTTTTTCGTATCTTCATAGGTGCTAAAATAAGCAAGAAATTCACAAGTTGGCATCTTGTTAACACGATAATAACAATTTGGTTAACAAGTCATGTTCACAAATAAAAATGTGTATTCCTATTGGCTGAGTCAGCTAAAAACATACATTTGTCGTCATGGAAAAAATGCAACCATTGCAGGGTCAAAGAGTAGATAAATCGAGGTTGATAAGCTTA
>CAZDKB010000033.1:7363-21757 GCA_964505885.1 uncultured Flavobacterium sp. | reverse complement strand
CTTAGAGAAAGGAAAGATACCACCTCAAGCTGTTGATTGAGAGGAAGCTGTGTTAGGAGCGAAGATGATCGATAAAAAAGGAATCGATGATGTGATCGATATATTACATCCAGATGCTTTTTATGAGATCAAACATCAAGAGATCTACAGAGTAATCTATGACCTTTTCCAAGAGTCAAAACCAATCGATCTTTTAACGGTTTCAAATTCATTAAAGAAAGCGGGTAAACTAGATTTGGTAGGAGGTGATTTCCATTTGATCAGACTGACTCAAAAAGTAGCGTCTTCTGCACATATTGAGTTCCATGCTAGGATTATTCTTCAAAAGTACATTCAACGAAGATTGATCTCTATCTCTAGTGATATTATCGAGAGCGCCTACGACGAATCTACAGATGTGTTTGATCTGTTAGACGATGCAGAAGGAAAGCTATTTGAGGTAACTCAAGGAAACTTGAAAAAGAGTTCTGAAGGAGCAGGAGATCTTGTAAAACAAGCCTTGAATAAAATTCAAGAAATCTCTAACAAAGAAGGAATGAGTGGTTTGGCAACTGGTTTTACCAAACTAGATGCGCTAACCTCAGGATGGCAGCCTTCCGATTTGATCATTATTGCAGCTCGTCCTGGTATGGGTAAAACTGCCTTTGTAATCTCAATGGCAAAGAATATGGCCATTGATTTTAACCATGCTGTTGCCGTATTCTCATTAGAAATGTCATCTGTGCAGTTGATCACACGTATGATCTCTTCAGAAACTGGACTTACTTCAGAAAAACTGAGAAAAGGAAACTTAGAAGCTCACGAATGGGAGCAGTTGAACGTTAAGGTAAAACGCTTGTCTGACGCACCAATCTTTATTGATGATACACCTTCGTTGTCTATCTTCGACCTTAGAGCAAAAGCTCGTCGTTTGGTATCTCAGCACAATGTGAGAATCCTTGTGATTGATTATTTACAATTAATGACGGCAGGAACAGCTGCCAAAGGAGGAGGAAATCGTGAACAAGAAATTTCGACAATTTCTAGAAACTTGAAAGCTCTTGCAAAAGAATTGAACGTTCCAGTGATTGCTTTATCTCAGTTATCACGTGCTGTTGAGACTAGGGGAGGATCTAAAAGACCTTTATTATCTGACCTTCGTGAATCGGGAGCGATTGAGCAAGATGCGGATATTGTATCCTTTATCTATAGACCAGAATACTTTGGTATGACAGAATGGGATGATGATGATCATACTCCATGTGAGGGTCAGGGTGAATTTATTGTCGCGAAACACAGAAATGGTGGTTTAGATAATATTAGATTGAAGTTTACTGGACATTTAGCGAAATTCTCCGATCTTGAGGAAGGGTTTAGTAGTGAATTCCAATCGAGTATGAATGCTGGTTTTGCTGATGATGTGTTCCCAGATGCACGAATAGAACCTAAAGATGCCTTTGGTACAGAGGACGATGATGTACCATTTTAAACTAAATTGATATGAATAATACGACTGAAGATCAGGTAAACATTAAAGAATTAGAAGTAAGTTATACGCTAATTCAAAAGAACCTTATCATTCATATCGATAAAGATAGCCGCTCTTAATTCATGTTCAAGAAGTTATTTCTCGTTCACGGAATTCTCTTCGTATTACTTGGACTTCTTTTATTTTCTTCAGATTCTCTTACTCAAGCTAGTACTATTGTTCATATTCTTTATGCCTTTAGTTCCTTTCTTGTTTTTATGGTGTTCTGGCGATTCACGGTATACTTAAAAAGCAAGTTGCTACATGTCTTATTCGTATTCGTTTATTACAATTATCTCTTTTTAGTCTATGTTCTTTTCGAGATCGGGAAAGACACTTTAGGTGTTCCTATGACTCTCAAAATGGTGTATCCTTATTTTGCTAATTTTAGTTTACTTACTAATCTGATTTCTTTTATCACCTTCGTATTAGTTATATTAGGATACCTGATATTCTTATGTATACTCATGTATTTATGGAATAGGTTGTTCAAGAAGGCCATTTTAAGATCGAGCTATAGTTCTTTTACTAGAAAAAGAAAAGCTATTACACTAACTGTGATTTCGGTAATCTTAATCCTGTTTTTCATTAAAAAGGATGTTCTTGTTCAAAAATTTAATGAACATAAGATCAATGAACCTTATCTAACCTTGCTATTTTTTGATGAAGCCTTTAATCGACAAAAAGAAAAAGGGCAACAGAATATAATCGAAAAAGACAGATATAAAGTTCAAAATGGAAATAATAAGAATGTAATAATCATCATTGCAGATGCCTTAAGACCTGATTTTTTTCAATCCGATGAAAAGTTGACACCTTTTATTGATTCATTATTGAATAATGGCCAGTTTACAGCTCACAATAATATGTTTGCGACTTCAGCCTTTTCATTCAACGGAATTTCTAATACATTATCATCTTCGAGAGAATTATATGAACACAACTTTTTTATTCATGATGTGCTCAAGAAACAAGGTTATGAGGTAAATATGATCTTAAGTGGTGATATGAGTAACTTCTGGAATTTGAGAGATCATATAAAAACTGAGAGTGTAGATTTTTATTCTGATGGTTATGAGAATTTCAAGTACGGTTCAAGTGATAATCTCAATGACGATAGGCAGAATATCTTACAACCATTAGATTCACTGAAACCTCATTCAAAGCCTACTTTTTTCTATTTTCATATGATGTCAGTTCATCAGATCGGTCATTTGGATGATTCCTTTAAAAAGTATGAGCCTAGTTCTGTTGACCTGAGTTCAAAAAGTTTTAATGACGAAGCCTTGATCAATGATTATAAGAACAGAATGATACAATTAGATAGTTATGTGAGGTCGATTTATCATAAGCTGAAAAGCAAAGGGTATTTAGATGAGGCAGTATTTGTACTTACTTCAGATCACGGTCAGTCCTTAGGAGAAGGAGGGATCTATTTTCATAGTAAACATATCAACTACGAATCCATAAAAGTTCCTTTTATCTCTAATATTAGCGAAACTTTTGACCCAGAAAAAGTAACGAGTCAGGTAGATATATCTCCGAGTATTTTAAGCTCTTTGGATTTAGAAATCCCAAAAACTTGGCAGGGGGTATCGGTTTCAGATTCTATTCCAAAAACTGTATTTCAAACCCAAGGAGATGAATATTCTATGATCTGGAAGGAAAATGACAAAACCTTACAATTGTTCTATGATCAAAAAAAGAATGTCTTTAAACTCCATGATATATCTAAAGATTCTGAAGACAAGTTGACTAGCATGGATGAAAAATATAACCCAGTGAGGCTAGATTCTTTGCAACGAGTTTTATTTTCAAAGTTTAATTTGAAATTGGATTGATTCAGCCGGACTCTTAAACAAATCCTAAAATGAGTTTTGTTTTCGAAATGCTTGATTCTAATTCCTTATTTTCGTGCTTCGACGTTGCTTAGTTTATATTCTATGAAGAAAGTCCTAATTGCACTATGTTTTTTAATGATCTCAAATTCTATTTGGGCTTCCTTTATCTATATTCCTATGAGTCATGATAATCAAAGAAATCATTTAAAAGCCTATGGAATCGTTTATTACGCGTTAGAAAACGGGTTGAAAGCCAAATGGTTACTCAATTATGACGGTGGAGCATTTCTGATAGAGAACAACACTCTTGTTGAAAATGAATCGAAGATCAGAGGGGTTTCCTACCAGATTATTTCGGATGCAAAATCACAATTGATACTTCAAGAGATTTCTTCTCCTTCTGCCAATCAGGAAGCGGTAACCTTAGAGAAAGCCCCAAAGATTGCGGTATATTCACCTAAGGATAAAATGCCCTGGGATGATGCTGTTACCATGGTTTTAACCTATGCAGAGATTCCTTTCGATGTCATTTATGATGAAGAAGTTTTGAATGACAAACTTTTGCTATATGAATGGTTGCATTTACATCATGAAGATTTTACCGGTCAATACGGTCGATTTTATGGTGCTTTTAGAACAGCTCCTTGGTATATAGATGGAAAACAGAGAGCAGAGAAGCAAGCCAAAGAATTGGGATATTCCAAAGTATCTCAATTAAAATTGGATGTATCAAAGAAGATCCGAGATTTTGTTGTGGGTGTAGGATTTATGTTTGCCATGTGTTCTGCAACAGATTGTTTTGATATCGCCTTGTCTGCTGAAGGTGTAGATATTGCAGAAACCATGTTTGATGGTGATCCAGCAGAATCTAGTTATCAATCTAAGATCGATTACAGTAAAACCTTTGCGTTTCAGAATTATCAGCTCATAAGAAACCCAACGACCTATGAGTTTTCGTCCATAGATATGACAAGAAAACGTAGAATTCCTAAAACCTCAGACTATTTTTCATTGATAGAATTCTCCGCTAAATGGGATCCCGTTCCTACTATGCTCACTCAGAATCATACACAGTTGGTAAAAGCCTTTATGGGACAGACTACTTCTTTTGATAGAAACACCGTAAAGCCTAATGTATTGGTGATGGGAGAAAATAGGACGAACAGAGAAGCACGTTATATTCATGGTACCAAAGGTAAAGGGTTTTTTACTTTTTACGGAGGACACGATCCTGAAGATTATACACATAGAGTGGGAGACCCTAAAACAGAGCTTGATCTTCATCCAACCTCACCTGGCTACAGACTGATCTTAAACAATGTTTTGTTTCCATCAGCTAAGAAGAAAAAACAAAAAACATAAATGAGAATTTTAAGTTTTGAGTTTTGAGTTTTGAGTTTTGAGTTTTGAGTTGTGAATTGTGAATTCTGAATTATTTATTACTCTTGACTCTTGTCTCTTGATTCTTGTCTCTTGTCTTCTTTTACCTTTCAACTTTCTCACTCAAATCGGTTAATAACCTGTTGATTTTACATGACGAATTATGTTGTTGATTGCTGTTGAAAGAATTACATTTGCTCAACAAATAATACCACATGGCAACTACACAAGAATTACAAGATTTTACACAACAAGTTCGTAGAGATATTTTAAGAATGGTGCATGCTGTAAATTCTGGTCACCCAGGAGGTTCTCTTGGTTGTGCAGAGTTTTTTACTGTTTTATATCAAGATGTAATGGACTATTCTACTGACTTTAATATGGACGGAGTAAATGAAGATATGTTCTTCTTATCTAACGGACATATTTCACCTGTATATTATTCTGTATTGTCTAGAAGTGGATTCTTTCCTGTAGACGAATTAAATACATTCAGAAAATTAGACTCACGCTTACAAGGACACCCAACAACGCATGAGCATTTACCTGGAGTAAGAATTGCTTCTGGATCATTAGGTCAGGGGATGAGTGTAGCTATTGGTTCTGCTTTGACCAAAAAGTTAAATGGAGATGACAAGACTATTTATTCTTTGCATGGAGACGGAGAATTGCAAGAAGGACAAATCTGGGAAGCAGCCATGTATGCATCGGCTAAGAAAGTAGATAATCTGATCGCTACTGTAGATTTAAACGGAAAGCAGATCGATGGGTCTACAGATGACGTTCTTCCCATGGGAAGTATCAAAGCAAAATTTGAAGCTTTCGGATGGGACGTTCTAGAAGTAAAAGAAGGGAATGATGTTGAGGCTATAAAATCTGGACTAGCTGAAGCAAAAACGAGAACAGGAAAAGGGAAACCTGTATGTATTTTATTACACACAGAAATGGGTAACGGAGTAGACTTTATGATGTATACGCATGCTTGGCATGGTAAGGCTCCGAATGATGATCAATTGGCCATTGCCCTAGAACAAAACCCAGTAACATTAGGAGATTATTAATCAATTATCAGTGATCAATTGATCAGCTTTAAGAAATAAAATAAATCCTGTGCTTTGCACGGGATTTTTTATTTACAAATGGAAGCATAGATTTATTTTATGTTTTCTTTTAGATTTCAGGATTTTGAAAATGGTATCTTTACGACATCAAACCAATCACCTACTAGAATGAAAATCGGAATTGTCTGTTACCCAACTTTTGGAGGTAGTGGAGTACTAGCAACTGAATTAGGAATGGCACTTGCCGATAAAGGACATGAAGTTCACTTTATCACTTATAATCAGCCTGTTAGATTAGATTTTATAACACATCATCTGCATTTTCATGAGGTAAGAGTAGAAGAGTATCCTTTGTTTCAATATCAACCTTATGAACTGGCACTTTCCAGTAAATTGGTGAAAGTTGTAAAGAACTATAACTTAGATATACTCCATGTTCATTATGCGATTCCACATGCCTATGCTGCTTATATGGCTAAAATGATGCTGAAACAAGAAGGAATTGATATTAAGGTAGTTACTACCTTACATGGAACTGATATCACCTTAGTGGGAAGTCATCCTAGTTACAAGACAGCTGTAGAATTTAGCATTAATAATTCTGATGTTGTTACCGCTGTTTCAGAAAGTTTAAAGGAAGACACTCTGAGATTATTTAATATTGATAAAGACATCCACGTTGTCTACAATTTCATCGATACAGAGAAGTTTGAAAGAGAACAAGAGAAAGAATGTAAACGTGGAGCATTAGCAAGCCCAGAAGAAAGAATCTTGACACATGTGTCTAATTTCAGGCCTGTGAAACGCACTCATGATGTGATTAAGATCTTTGATATTGTGCAGCAAAACATTCCGTCTAAACTGCTTTTAGTAGGAGAAGGGCCTGATAAAAGAAAAGCAGAGAAGCTAGTTAAGAAATTAGGAATCAAAGACAAGGTGATCTTTTTAGGAAATAGTATTGAACTCAATAAGATTCTGTGTTATTCGGATATTTTCTTGTTACCCTCAGAAAGTGAAAGCTTTGGTTTAGCGGCATTGGAAGCTATGGCAGCAGAAACCCCTGTGATATCTACAAATACTGGAGGTTTACCTGAAGTTAATGTGCCAGGTGTTACAGGTTTCTTAAGTGATGTTGGAGATGTCAAAGATATGGCAAACAATGCGCTCAATATTTTAGAGAGTGATGAGAATCTTGCGGAATTCAAAAAGAATGCAAAAGCGCATACTCAGCAATTTTCCCTATCTCACATTTTACCTATTTACGAAGACATCTATAATTCTGTCCTAGAAAAACAGACTGTTTAAGAGTTATAGAAATTCAGACTTTCGATAAGAAGCTCTTCAGGAACTAAACAATCTAATTTGAAGTCTTCGAAGTCATTCAAAAGAACAAAGTTCACATTACCACCAACGTTCTTTTTGTCATGCTTTAATAGTTCAATGATACTTGAGTAGTCACTAGGGTCTAATTGAACTTTTTCATAGGTATTCTTCACGATCTCTTTGACCTGTTCAACCTTCTCCTTAGATAGAGATAAAAGTTTAGAAGAAATGTAAGATTCACAGACCATCCCGATAGCGATTGCTTCACCATGTTTTAAGGATTCTTTACTTTCAGATTCTAAATAAAAAGACTCAATTGCATGCCCTAAAGTATGACCGAAATTTAAGATTTTTCGTAAACCAGCTTCTTTAGGATCTTCTAAAACAACTTCGTTTTTTATTTCAATAGAACGACGGATTAACTTATTGTTATTAAGGTGGTTAAAGTATTTTATTTGATTTAATAAATTAACATCGTAAGTTAAGCCGTATTTGATCACTTCGGCCATTCCAGAACGCATTTCTCTATCGTTCAAAGTGTCTAAATAATCAGCATCAACGATCACCATTTCAGGATTTACAAAAAGCCCAATTTGATTCTTTAAAACTCCAAGGTCAACTCCCGTCTTTCCTCCGACAGAGGCATCAACCATACTCAACAAAGTAGTAGGGATGTTCACAAAATCGATACCTCGTTTGTAGGTAGAGGCCACAAATCCTCCCATGTCTGTAATGACTCCACCTCCTAGAGTGATCATTAAACTCTTTCTATCAGCATTTAATTCAGTCATGGCAGACCATATACCAGAGCAAGTTTCCAGGTTTTTGTGTTCTTCACCAGGTTCTATTTCAATAGCATCAATGGAAACATTTGCTTCTAAATATTGAACAAATCTAGGATAACAATTGTCCATTGAATTCTCATCAACCAGAATAAAGATCTTTGAATACTTTTTTTCAGCAATCAAAGCATTCAGTGCCTCGTATCCTCTTTCTTTAAAATGAACAAAATATGTACTCGCTTTAATAGACTCCATTGATCAACTTTTTCGCTTGCAAATTAAGAACAAAATATTGAATAATTTTACCTAGAAACTTATCTTTGTCAGAACCAAAATCAACATATGAAGATCTTCAATAACACTGAGAATGCATTTTCCTTAAAATCGGATTCAGAATTAGAAAGAGCTTATTTCTTGTTTAAGCTGATTCAAAGTCAGCCAATGGTAAGAATTGGAACCGCAGTAACTAATTTTGCGTTGAAAGCTCATTTACCTGTGGAAGGACTGATTCGTTCTACCGTTTTTGATCATTTTTGTGGAGGGGTTACCGAAGAAGATTGTATGCCAAACATTGATAAGATGCACGAAAGTGGAGTCTATTCTGTTTTAGATTATTCTGTAGAAGGAAAGGAAACAGAAGAGCAGTTTGATTTTGCAATGGAGAAAACTCTGAAAAGTCTTGATTTTTGTAGGGAAAAGGAATCAATCCCTTTTGTGGTATTTAAACCAACAGGAGTTGGGAGATTTGCCTTGTATGAAAAACTTTCTGCGAAAGAAGAACTTACAGATGAAGAAAAAAGCGAATGGATCCGAGTAGTGAATCGTTTTTATACAATCTGTGAAAAAGCTCATGAATATGATGTGCCTATTTTAATTGATGCTGAAGAAAGCTGGATGCAAGACGCCGCAGATCATTTGATAGAAGAGCTTATGGAGAAGTTTAATAAGAAAAAAGCCATTGTTTTCAATACACTTCAAATGTATCGTCATGATAGAATGGACTACCTAAGAGATTTGCATAGAAAAGCTCATCAGAAAGATTTTTATATCGGTTTGAAAGTAGTTCGTGGGGCCTATATGGAGAAAGAAAGAGAACGTGCGAAAGAAAAAGGTTATCCTTCACCGATTTGTAAAGACAAACAAGCTACAGACGATAATTATAATGAAGCCATCGTTTATATGATGGAGCATAAGAAAATGGCGTTATTTGCAGGCACACATAATGAAGAGAGTTCTTATAAATTGATGGAATTGGCCAAAGAGCATAAAATTAAACCGGAAGATAAACGACTTTGGTTTGGACAGTTGTATGGAATGAGTGATCATATTAGCTTTAATTTGGCCAAAGAGGGATATAATACGGCAAAATATGTACCTTTTGGACCTGTTAGGGATGTAATGCCTTATTTGATTCGAAGAGCAGAGGAGAATACTTCTGTAGCCGGACAAACAAGCAGAGAACTCAACCTAATCAAAGAAGAACGTAAAAGACGCAAACTAGATTGAATTCAGTAGAAGAGATAAGAGCCTTATTGCACCGCAACAAATTGCGACTCCTAAAGGAATTGCAGCAAAGTAAAGAGGCAATGTCATTGATACGCAAATCAACTCATGCAAGTCTTAACGATGAAGAAAAGGAAAAAATCAAGGTACAACTCTTAGACATTTTTAAAGCGATTCCTTCTTTTGCAATCTTTATGTTACCTGGTGGTGCCTTATTACTTCCATTGGTAATTAAGCTTATTCCAGATATACTTCCTAGTGCATTTCAAGGGGATTGGGATGATGACTTAGAACTTTCCACTAAAAAAGACGAGTAGATAATCGTTCATTAAGCGTTCAGCCATTTTATAGCAGTTTCTTTATTTGAAAAAAGCTTCAGGCGCCATCCACGGTTTATTGAAACTGTTTCTAGAAATTTAACCTCTCGCCAACTTTGATGGTTTTCAGGTAAGAGTATTGCGAAACGGCTGGATTTACTGAACTGCATCTTACTAAAACTTTCGGGCCCGTAATACATATCTGAGATGCTAGCCTTAAAATCCGCAAGCATTAAATTACATAAAATACATATGGAATTATTTGATTGAACTAATTTGAGAATCTTGTTCTTACAATCTTTAACTTCTTCTCTGGTAAGTCTCCCTTTATGGATAATTTCGATGTGCCGAAGATCTCGATCTTCAATGATTAGATGAGACATAATGTTTACTTTTTCTTTTCATTTAAAGTTAATCATTATTATAGATAAACTACTTAACACATGTTTATTTAACAATACTTTTATTATCGAAGGCTAAATTCATAATCAATAATTAACAAATACTACGATAGAAAAGTCTACTTTTGCAACTTCAAAATTTTAGGAGTATGCAATCCATCAGAAATATTGCCATCATTGCGCACGTAGATCACGGAAAAACGACCTTAGTTGATAAGATCATAGATCAGGCTAAGATCTTAGATGATCGCAAAGAACGTAAAGACCTGTTGTTAGATAACAATGATCTTGAACGTGAGCGTGGAATTACCATCTTATCTAAAAACGTATCTGTAAACTATAAAGGAATAAAGATCAACGTGATCGATACTCCTGGCCACGCCGATTTTGGTGGAGAAGTAGAGCGTGTGCTAAAAATGGCAGATGGAGTTTTATTATTGGTGGATGCTTTTGAAGGGCCTATGCCACAAACTCGTTTTGTATTAGGGAAAGCCCTAGAATTAGGACTTACTCCGATCGTTGTAGTGAACAAGGTGGATAAAGAGAACTGTACTCCAGATCTAGTGCATGAAAAAGTATTTGATTTAATGTTTGCCTTAGATGCGACAGAAGAGCAGTTAGACTTTACTACTATTTACGGTTCTGCAAAGCAAGGTTGGATGAATACAGATTGGCAAGAACAAACCAATGATATCATTCCTTTATTAGATGCTGTTGTAGAGACAATTCCTGAGGCTCCCTATAGAGAAGGAACTCCCCAAATGCAGATTACTTCATTAGATTACTCTTCCTTTACAGGAAGAATCGCAATTGGAAGAGTGTATCGTGGAGATTTAGAAGAGAATAAAGATTACTCTTTATGTAAGGCTGATGGAACCGTAAAGAAAGTTCGAATTAAAGAATTGCATGTTTTTGAAGGAATGGGGAAAGCCAAGGTTTCTAAAGTAAGAAGCGGAGATATTTGTGCGATAACCGGAATTGAAGATTTTGAGATCGGAGATACCATTGCAGATCTAGAAAATCCAGAAGCATTACCAAGAATTGAAGTAGACAAGCCTACTATGAGTATGCTGTTTACCATTAACAACTCGCCATTCTTCGGAAAAGAAGGAAAGTTTGTGACTTCACGTCATTTACGTGATCGTTTATATAAAGAGACAGAGAAGAACTTAGCTTTAAGAGTTGAGGATACGGATACTGAAGATAAATTCAATGTATACGGACGTGGTATTCTTCACTTATCTGTGTTGATCGAAACGATGAGAAGAGAAGGATATGAGCTACAAGTTGGAAGACCTCAGGTGATTTTAAAAGAGATCGATGGTAAGAAATGCGAACCTTATGAAACCTTAGTAATTGATGTTCCAGAAGAGTTGGCAAGTAAAGCGATCAATTTAGTGACCATGAGAAAAGGAGATCTTTTGGTAATGGAACCGATAGGAGATCTGCAGCATATGGAGTTTGATATTCCTTCAAGAGGATTAATCGGATTGAGAAATAAACTGTTAACTGCAACTCAAGGAGAAGCGATCATTAACCATAGATTAAGAGGTTATGATGTTTATAAAGGAGAGTTTGCAGATGTTGTAAACGGAGCCATTGTTTCTAATGAAGCAGGTAAAGCAACTGCTTATGCCATTGATCGTTTACAAGACAGAGGTAAGTTCTTTATTGATCCTAACCAAGATATCTATAAAGGCCAGGTTGTAGGTGAGAATGCCAAACAAGACGATCTTGCTGTAAACTTGGTAAAAGGGAAGAAGCTAACGAACTTCCGTGCTTCAGGATCTGATGATGGAGTAAAGATTGCTCCAAAGATTGATTTTTCGTTAGAAGAATGCATGGAATACATAAAAGACGACGAATATTTAGAAGTGACTCCAGAGAGTTTACGCATGCGAAAGATCAATTTTGTGAGGTAATTATATCGCGAGTGTTATAGAATTGATAAAATTCAAATAAGACTTGTATAATTGAAAATTTATTCGCAAACTTTGTTCGGAAATAAATACGACATGACATTTATTCAATTACATCACCATCATTTAGCAACTTGCACTCAGGCGAGCTAATGATGTATTGAATAAAATCAACATATTATACAACCCGTTTGAGCAGATCAAGCGGGTTTTTGTTTTTAACTGTTTGATCTATGAAACGAATTAAAGAACAAGCGAATCAACAGAAAAACTAAAAAGAAATGACAAAACTTAGAATTGCAATTCAGAAATCAGGGAGACTAAATGAAGATTCCCTAAGAATGATCAAAGATTGTGGAATCTCTATCGATAATGGGAAGGATCAATTAAAAGCATCCGCTAGAAACTTTCCTTTAGAGGTCTTTTATTTAAGAAATGGAGATATACCTCAGTATTTAAGAGATGGAGTCGTAGACATTGCTATTATTGGTGAGAATGTACTGTTTGAGAAAGGAGAAGACATTCCGTTTGTAGAGCGATTGGGTTTTTCAAAATGTAAAGTCTCACTAGCAGTTCCGAAAGATGTGGAGTATACGGGAATGGAATATTTCAACAACAAGCGTGTTGCTACTTCGTACCCGAATACAGTAAAGAAATATCTAGAGCCTAAAGGAATTAACACAGACATTCACTTGATCAATGGTTCTGTGGAGATTGCTCCAAATATTGGATTGGCAGACGGAATTTGCGATATCGTTTCTTCTGGAAGTACTTTATTTAAGAACAACTTGAAAGAAGTAGAGGTTTTGATGAAGTCTGAAGCAGTATTAGCTGTTTCTCCTACCATTTCTGAACAAGCTCAAAAGATCTTAGATAAGCTGCAATTCAGAATCAAGTCGGTATTAAAAGGACGTGATTCTAAGTATGTTTTGTTAAATGCCCCAAATGACAAGCTAGAAGAGATTATTAGTGTTCTCCCTGGAATGAGAAGTCCTACTGTTCTTCCATTGGCTGAAGAAGGATGGAGTTCTGTTCACTCAGTTTTAAATAAGAACGAATTCTGGGATATTATCGATGAATTAAAAGAAAAAGGTGCAGAAGGAATTTTAGTGTGTCCAATTGAGAAAATGGTGTTGTAAGATGAAAGTGATAAAGAACCCTAAAAAAGAAGACTGGTCTGAGATCTTAAAAAGACCCACCCAAACTGTTGATGATATTGAAGCAACGGTAAATCAAATATTTGAAGATGTCCAAAGAAATGGAGACGCAGCTATTTCTAAGTATACATCACTTTTTGATGGAGTTGAACTGGCTGCAGTAACGGTAACAGAAGCAGAAATAGAAATTGCAAATAATAATGTCTCATTAGAGCTAAAAGAGGCTATCATCTTAGCCAAATCTAATATTGAGAGTTTCCACAAAGCACAAAAGACAGAAAAGGTTTATCAAGAAACCATGAATGGTGTTGAGTGCTGGCAAGAAAAGCGCCCGATTGAAAAAGTGGGACTATATATTCCAGGTGGAACAGCACCATTACTTTCTACTGTATTAATGCTGGCTGTTCCGGCAAACATAGCTGGTTGCAAAGAGATCGTGCTATGCTCACCTCCAAATGCTGAAGGAAAGATCGCAGATGAGATTTTGTATACTGCGAATTTATGTGGAGTTACCAAGATTTTTAAAGTTGGAGGTATTCAGGCCATTGCTGGACTTACTTTCGGTACCATTTCGATTCCACAAGTCTATAAGATTTTCGGTCCTGGAAACCAATTTGTAACCGTAGCAAAACAAATTGCTACCAAATATGGAGTGGCGATTGATATGCCAGCCGGACCAAGTGAATTGTTAGTAGCAGCAGACGAATCAGCGGTTCCTGCTTATGTGGCATCTGATCTATTGAGTCAGGCAGAACACGGAAAAGATAGTCAGGTGATTTTAGTTTCAACTTCAGAAGAGTTGATTGAAGAAGTAGGTAAAGAAATTAAAACTCAGTTGGCAGAGCTGCCAAGAGTTGAGATTGCAACCAAAGCCATTGAGAATTCGAGATCTATTTTAGTGAAGAATGATCAAGAAGCTTTAGAATTGATCAATGAATATGGCCCAGAACACTTTATCGTTTGTACTTCAAACGATGATTATTATGTAAATAATGTAGCAAATGCAGGATCCGTGTTTATTGGGAATTATACCCCAGAAAGTGCCGGTGATTATGCATCAGGTACAAATCACACCTTACCAACCAACGGATTTTCTAAAGCTTATTCTGGAGTGAATTTAGATAGTTTTACGAAGAGTATTACTTTCCAAAAGATCTCTAAAGAGGGAATTCAGAATATTGGTCCATCTCTAGAATTAATGGC
>CAZDKB010000033.1:0-7353 GCA_964505885.1 uncultured Flavobacterium sp. | reverse complement strand
ACATAAAAATGCGGTAACCCTAAGATTAAAGGATTTGAATTAATAAAGTACTTGTCATTCCGACCGAAGTGGAGGAATCTTTTAAGAGATTTCTCGACAAGCTCGAAATGACAGAGAAACAACAAAATGGAAAATTTTAACCTAAATAACCTACTTAGAGACAACATCAAAAAGATGATGCCTTATTCATCTGCAAGAGATGAGTTTAAGGATGCTTCTGCAGATATGATCTTTATTGATGCCAATGAGAATCCTTTTGATACTGGATTGAATCGATATCCTGATCCTCAACAGAGCTTTGTGAAACAAGAGATATCTAAGATCAAAGGAGTTGGAGTTGAAAATATATTGTTAGGAAACGGGAGTGATGAGGTTTTAGATTTGATCTTTAGAGCTTTTTGCGAGCCCAAACAAGATGAGGTAATCGCCTTGCCACCAACTTACGGAATGTACAAGGTGTTAGCTAATACCAATGATGTTAAGTTAAAGAACATTGCGTTAGAATCTAGTTTTCAACCGAATGTAAACGAGATCATCCAACAGCAAACACCCAACACCAAGCTATTATTTCTGTGTTCTCCAAACAATCCAACTGCCAATAGTTTTGAAGCAGATAGAATTGAGAAACTCATCAATTCATTTAATGGAATAGTGGTTATCGATGAAGCCTATATCGATTTTTCAACCCAGGAAAGTTGGGTAAGCAGATTGGATGAATTTCCAAACTTAATCGTGACCCAAACTTTATCTAAAGCGTACGGATTGGCAGCCATTCGATTGGGAATTTGTTATGCTTCACAAGAGATCATTGCAGTTCTCAACAAAATCAAACCACCTTATAACGTCAACAAACTAACACAAGAAGCTGCGTTAAACGCATTGAAGGATCAAGGCAAGGTTCAAAAAGAGATCCACAGTATTATTTCTGAAAGAGACCAAATGATCACGAAATTTAAAGGCATTGAAATCATTAAAGATATATTCCCCTCAGATGCCAATTTTGTCCTTGCTAGAGTAGATGATGGAAATAAGCGATATGAACAATTGATTCAGAAAGGAATTGTTGTAAGAAATAGATCAAATCAGGTTTTATGTGACAACTGTTTACGATTTACAGTGGGAACTAAGGCTGAGAATGAGAAATTGATTGAAGAATTAAATAAACTAACATAACTGTCATGCTGAACTTGGTTCAGCATCTCAATAAGATAGATTCTGAAACTCCCGAAGTGTTGAGACAGAATGACAAGCAAATAATATATGATGAGTAAGAAGGTTTTATTTATAGATAGAGATGGAACTTTGGCAATAGAGCCACCTGTAGATTATCAATTAGATAGTTTCGAGAAACTGGAATTCTATCCTAAAGTATTCCAATATTTAGGAAAGATTGCCAAAGAATTGGATTTCGAACTGGTGATGGTGACCAATCAAGATGGTTTAGGAACCGATAGTTTTCCAGAAGATACCTTTTGGCCAGTGCATAATTTCTTGGTGAAAACTTTTGAACAAGAAGGTATTGTTTTCGCAGAGCAGGTAATCGACAGAACCTTCGCAAAAGACAATTCACCAACCAGAAAGCCAAATACTGGATTACTTACAAAGTATTTTTCTGAAGAGTACGATCTAGCTAATTCGTTTGTAATTGGTGATAGACTAACAGATGTTGAGCTTGCAAAGAACTTAGGAGGGAAAGGAATTTTTATCAATGATCATCCTGAAGTGGGTGCTGATGAGGTTTTTACCAAGCAAGAAGAGCTAAAAGAGTACATCGCTTTAGAATCCAATGATTGGGAAGAAATCTATGAATTCTTGAAGGTTCAAGATAGAACAGGAAGTATTGAAAGAAATACCAATGAAACTAAGATTAAGATCGATCTTAATTTAGATGGAACGGGAAAAAGTGATATCTCAACAGGAATTGCCTTTTTTGATCATATGTTGGATCAGATAGCTCGTCATGGTCAATTAGATCTAAATATCAAAGTTGACGGTGATCTTGAAGTAGATGAACACCACACTATTGAAGATACGGCTATTGCATTGGGTGAAGTTTTTGCCCAAACTTTAGGAAATAAGTTAGGAATCGAACGTTACGGATTCTGTTTGCCCATGGATGACTGTTTTGCACAGGCTGCAATCGACTTCGGTGGAAGAAACTGGTTGGTTTGGGAAGCCAATTTCAAGAGAGAAATGATTGGTAAAATGCCAACAGAAATGTTCTTTCACTTTTTTAAGTCATTTACAGATGGGGCCAAATGTAACTTGAACATCAAAGCAGAAGGAACCAATGAGCATCACAAGATAGAAGCGATATTTAAAGCATTCGCTAAAGCCATTAAAATGGCAGTTAAAAGAGATGTAGAAAAAATGATTTTGCCTTCAACGAAGGGGATGTTATAAAAGTACGATGTTAGATGTTAGAAGTTTGAAGTACTTGAATACTTAAGAACCTTCTAATATTTAATATCTAATATTTACTATTAGAATGAAACTAGTAATAATAGATTACGGAGCTGGAAATATCAAAAGTATTCAGTTTGCTTTCAATCGCTTAGGAATTGATGCTGTTCTTACAAATGATCCAGAGCAGATCAAAGCTGCAGATAAGGTGATCTTTCCTGGTGTAGGAGAAGCAAGTTCGGCTATGACCAAACTAAGAGAATCTGGTTTAGACTCCTTAATTCCACAATTAAAACAACCTGTTTTAGGCATCTGCTTAGGAATGCAATTGATGTGTAGATCTACAGAGGAAGGTGACACTCAAGGTTTGAATATTTTTGACGTAGATGTAAAAAGATTCTCCAATGAGGTAAAAGTTCCTCAAATGGGCTGGAATTCTATTCAAAACTTAAAATCTGAATTGTTTGAAGGTTTAAATGAAGACGAATACATGTATTTAGTGCATAGTTATTATGCTGAAGATACAGAGGAATCAATCGCTACATCATTCTATGAAAAGAAGTATGCGACAGCCATTCAGAAAGGTAATTTCTACGGAGTACAGTTTCATCCAGAGAAATCAGGAAAATCAGGAGAAAAGATTTTAAAAAATTTTATAGAGTTGTAAATGAGATCCTGAAACGAGCCTGCCTGTCGGCAGACAGGTTCAGGATGACAAGAATCAATATTGAAAATGAGAATTATTCCAGCTATTGATATTATCGAAGGAAAATGTGTTCGTCTTACTAAAGGTGATTACAACACGAAAAAAGTATATAACGAGAGCCCTCTTGAAGTGGCAAAAGAATTTCAGGATGCTGGAATAGAATACTTACATGTTGTAGATCTAGACGGAGCCAAAGTCAGTCACATTGTTAATTACAAGGTTTTAGAGCAAATTGCAACCAAAACCAATCTCAGGATAGATTTTGGTGGAGGATTAAAATCTGATGAAGATTTGAAAATTGCATTCGAATCAGGAGCTAATCAAATCACGGGAGGAAGTATTGCAGTTAAGAACCCTGAAGTATTCGAAGGTTGGATTTCTCAATATGGAAGTGAAAAGATCATATTAGGCGCCGATTGCAATAATGAAAAGATTGCCATTAGTGGTTGGCAAGAAGAAAGTGAATTGGAGGTAATTCCATTTATAGGAGACTATCATTCGAAAGGAATTGAATATGTGATTTGTACAGATATATCCAAAGATGGGATGTTACAAGGTCCATCATTTGATCTTTACAAAAGGATTCTATCAGAGGTTTCAGATTTTAAGTTGATTGCTTCTGGTGGAATTTCAAAGTTTGATGAACTTCCAAGATTAGCGGAACTGGGTTGTGAAGGTGTGATCATTGGAAAGGCCATTTATGAAAATAGAATTAGCTTGAAGGAATTGGAGAGCTTTATTATTAATAATTAAAATGTCATTCCGACCGTAGCGGAGGAATCTTTATAAAGATCTTTCGACTGCGCTCAAGATGACAACGAGTATGAAATTATACATTTAAAATCTAATATTAGATTGTGTTAACAAAAAGAATAATTCCGTGTTTGGATATAAAAAATGGGAGAACCGTTAAAGGTGTCAATTTTGTAGATCTAAGAGATGCTGGTGATCCTGTAGAATTAGCGAAGCAATATGCTGAAGTGGGTGCTGATGAGCTTGTTTTCCTGGATATATCTGCAACGCTAGAAGGAAGAAGAACCATGAGAGAAATGGTGTTAAAAGTGGCTGAACAAGTAAATATTCCCTTTACTGTTGGAGGAGGAATATCCTCAATTGAAGATGTGGATATTCTTTTAAAATCAGGTGCCGATAAGATTTCGATCAATTCTTCAGCTGTAAAAAGACCAGAATTGGTAAATGAATTATCCCAAAAATTTGGGAGTCAGTGTGTAGTTGTTGCTATTGATGCGAAACAGATCGACGGACAATGGTTTGTGCATTTGGCCGGAGGAACCATTCCAACAGAATTAGATTTATTTGAATGGGCAAAAGAAGTAGAAGAACGAGGTGCTGGAGAGATTTTATTCACTTCGATGAATCATGACGGAACCAAAGCCGGATTTGCGAATGAAGCATTAGCTAAATTGTCTGATCTTGTAAATATTCCGATCATTGCCTCTGGTGGAGCCGGAACTGTAGAACACTTCGTTGACACATTTAAAAAAGGAAAATCAGATGCCGCTTTAGCTGCTAGTGTTTTTCACTTTGGTGAAATCCCCATTCCAGTTCTCAAAAAAGAATTAAAAAAGAATCAAATAGAAGTACGATTATGAATATAGACTTCAATAAAAATTCAGACCGACTCGTTCCAGCCATTATTCAAGATGCTCAAACATTGAATGTGTTGATGTTAGGTTACATGAATCAGGAAGCATTTGATAAAACACAATCAACGGGTAAGGTTACTTTTTTCAGTAGAACTAAGAACAGACTTTGGACTAAAGGTGAAGAAAGTGGAAACTTCTTAAACTTAGTTGATATCAAATTAGATTGTGATAGCGACTCATTATTAATCAAAGTAAATCCAGTCGGACCAACATGCCATACAGGAACCGATACTTGTTGGAAAGAAGATAATGATCAATCCTTTGGATTCATTTCAAAATTGGAAGACACCATCACAAATAGAATAGAAAACGCTGATGCTTCTAAATCTTATGTTGCGAGTCTTTTCAAGAAAGGAATTAATAAAGTAGCGCAGAAAGTAGGAGAGGAGGCTGTAGAAGTTGTGATCGAAGCAAAAGATAATAATGATGAGCTTTTCTTAAATGAAAGTGCTGATCTGTTATTCCACTATTTGATGCTACTTCAAGCTAAAGGATATAAACTTAATGACGTGGTTAACGTATTGAAAGGAAGAGAAAAATAACGGTCTCGAAAGACCGTTATTTTAAGACTACTCATAAACAAGTCTCACCCGTAGATTGGGATAGTTTTCTTTCAGTTCTTTCTCCAATCCAGCTATATGAGCAGCTCCTACAATAACGATACTTCTTTCATCTTCTGAATTTAATATCTGAGTCGCAATATTCTTTGCCATTCTTGCATTGCGTTCATTCCAATATTTTCTTCCTTCCTTACATCCATCAGTATCTTCTAAAACATAACTAAAAGAGCTCATTGTATGTAATCTTTCAATACTTTTTCTCGAGTTAGTGTGTTTACCTAGTTGTCTAAAAATTGCTGGTAAAATAGCTGAATTATAATCCTTTTTATAAAGTTTATTATTGGCAAGATTATTACCGTTTGAAGTTCCTTCTTTCACACATTTATTCCATGCTGAATGATATTCTCCGTTGGTTCTTTGATCATCCATATTGTAAACCAACTTATGACCTTTTTGTAAAGCAAGTTTAAATGTAAGATCTCCATCTTCGTGACGAGTTGGTTTTTTAGATCCTTTCAAACCATATTGCTTGATGTAGGAATAGTATTCATAATTTCCGTTATCTCTTTTATAGATAAAACTATTGATTAAGTAATCTAAGTCCACACCAGTCATTTCTGAATGGTCTTTAGATAGTATTCTATCAAACTCACTTTGATCAAAATCAAACGTCTTTTGAATCGAATCTGATAATTTATAGAATTTTTGATATCCTTTAGACCATCCATTTTTTAAATATTCCCAGCTTTCATTATCAGTCGCCATCGGACTCTCAACATAGATGGCTTGAGGGTCATATTTCATTGCATAACGAAGCATAGGTTTATAACTTTTCTTTACAATCTTCGGAACTACATGCATGGTTCCCATCAATAAAACTTCTTGATTCTTTTCTTGAGCATTAGAAATGATTGAAGCAATAAATAGAGATACGAATAATAAAATTTTAGTTTTCATAAGTATAGATTTTTTGGTGAAACTTTCTCAGACAAATCTATAACCAGAAAAACAATAAACTCAATATTAATGGGTTATTGGGGTGAAATACTAGCTATTTGTGGTGGAATTAATCATGGATTTCACCTCTGTTTTATAAGTGTTGGATACAGGGGTGAAAATAGAAGAAGAGAGCTCTGTAAAAAGCTTGCCATTTTCTGTCTTCCACCGTTGAAAATGATATGGATTAATGATATATGAGCGATGAATACGAAGTAATTCTGGAAATTCTTCAGCTACTTTTGATAGCTTATTTCTAATCAAGGATTTTTTTAATTCTTTATCAGAATAATAGTAGACTTCAATGTAATTATCTGAAGATTGTATACAGATTAGATCGTTTAAAAAGAGTTTTAATCCATCATAAGTCCCTTCACCTTTGATCTCAATTTTGGTAGCCTCTACCTTCTTTTCTCTGTACTTTCCAAAAGCATATCTGCCAACGATTACAATCGGTAATATCGTTGCAATAGCCGGAAGTGTGATTGCCTTTAGTTGATACATAAAACTATAAGGATTGGGTTCATCAGGAACTACAACATACAAATAGAACGCTCGAATAATGAACACAGAAATTATAGAGAATAGCATCATGAATAAGACCTCAGAAATGATATTCCAACTTTGTTGATTTCGGTTGTATAAAATTTGTTGCAACGGTAAGACAACCAAATATAAAACACCACCTAACAAACCATATGCTGGTAAATAGATCAACTGTTCTTTATCTCCAAACTCCTTTACATCTAATGGTTCTGTCAGATAAAGAAATAAAAAGATCCAGAGAAAAAGTCCTAAAGCGATGATCAAATGATGCTTTATATCTTTATCAAAGGGGTATTTTGATGTTAATAAACTCATTGATTCAAATATAGCTTAATCCCACCACACAATAAAGATCTTATTGATCTCACCATTTGGTCGTTTCATCCAACAGAGTGGAGCAGATTTCTTCCGGTGGAATTCCCGAATTCTTTGTTTGGATGAAGAATAACTCATCCACTCAACTTGAGTATAAGAT
>CAZDKB010000032.1:3007-25353 GCA_964505885.1 uncultured Flavobacterium sp. | reverse complement strand
TGGGTGCCTTTCTGATAGATAACGCTTTAAAGCTGGGTTATATTTGGTTCATTTATTGGTTGATACCCTCGTCTACCATTGATAATATGTCAGACGATGACTGGTCTATTTTTGCCATTCATATCATTATCTGTTTACCAGCGATTTTATATTCGTTAGTCTTGGAATCTTTGATAAACGGGCAAACAGTAGGTAAGATTTTACTTAAGATCAAAGTGGTTAATATAGATGGTTTTAAACCTTCCACAGCCGATTATTTAATGCGTTGGTTTTTACGGATTGTAGATTTTAACCTCTTTTTTATCCTGGTAGTTTACGCTTATGCTCTAGGATGGGATCAATACTTCGGGTTTATTGTGATTTTATTTTTCCTTGGCAAATTTGTAGGAATTGTTAGTGTTGCTTTGTCTAAGAAAAAACAACGTATCGGAGATCTAACGGCGAATACGGTAGTTATTTCGCTAAAAGATAAAGCAGATTTCTCTCAAACGATATTAGAGAATATTACAGAAACCTACAAACCGAAATATCCTAATGTTATCAAGTTGTCTGATAACGACGCGAGAATTATCAAAGATACCTTCACAGTTGCCTCTAAGGATAGAGATTATCGCACGTTAATTAAGTTGAGAAGAAAAATTGAGGAAGTAACGGGTATAGATTCTAAAGAGAAGACAGACATGGAGTTTATAGATCGGGTATTGAAAGACTATAATTACTATACTCAAAATATGTAAAAAAAAAAAGAGAAGCGATATGCTTCTCTTTTTTATTGTCTGTATAATTATTTTTTGCCTTTTTCTTCTGGCACTTTGACTCCCAGTTTATCCATTACCTTTTGAGTAATATCAAATCTTTCATCAACATAAGCAAACTCATTTCCAGAGGTTGTAAGGATTTGAGTATATCCTTCTGCTTTTGCAATTTCTTGGATTGCATTGCTAATAATCTTGTACAAAGGTCTCAACAATTCGTTTCTCTTCAATTGAATCAATTGATTTCCATTATTCTGACTTTGTTGAAGTCCTTGTTCTAGTTCAGTAATTTCATCCAATTTTACTTTTTTGAAGTTGTCTGAAACATCACCTAACTTTTGAAAAGCATCTACCTTCTCTTGATATTCCTTCACTTTGACCTGGTAAGAAGAATCCAGTTTTTTTGCATAATCTCCTAATTTGGTAACTACAGTCTTCATTTCTGGCATTAAACCAACGATCAATTCTGAGTTTACAGAACCTACTTTAGTCTGTCCGGTAGCGAAGAAACTAGTAAATACCAATGCTATTGTAAGAAGTCTTAATTTCATGTCTTAAAAAATTTGCAGCAAAGATAAAAAAGGCATCGACTCTTCAAAATATATACCTCCTTAAAAAGCGTTAAAGTTTTTCTTCAATGATGTTAATAATATCATTTCTATCTGATTGAAAATCAAACCAAAGGATTTCTTGATCTTTTCTAAACCAGGTTAATTGTCGTTTTGCAAAACGTCGGGTGTTCTTTTTGATCTCCTCAACAGCAAAATCTTTGGTAAATTCATTATTGAAGTAGGAGAAGAGTTCCCTATAACCCACTGTCTGAAGGGCGTTAAGGTCTTTGTATTGAAATAATGATTTGGCTTCATCGATAAGCCCACTTTTGATCATAATATCCACTCTAAGATTAATACGGTCATAGATCTTCTGACGATCTCCGTTAAGACCTATTTTAATTGAGTTAAAGTCTCGAGGTTCTTTGGGTTTGTTCTTAAAACTAGAATAAGGCCTTTCGCTACCAATGCAAACTTCCAATGCTCTAGTCACTCTTTGTGGGTTATCTAAAGCGATGCTGTCATAAGTTTCTGGATCTCTAGTTTTAAGCTCTTCCTGCAGAACTTGTAAACCTTCAGATTCTAACCTGTTGTTAAGTGCAAGTCTAATACTAGGATCCACTTTTGGAAACTCGTCAAAACCTTTAAGTACGGCATCAACATAGAGTCCGCTCCCTCCAACCATGATTACCACATCATGAATTTTAAAAAGATCCTTTAATTTCAAAAGAGCATCTTTTTCGAAATCACCTACATTATAATCTTCAAAAATGCTTCTATCCTGAATAAAATGATGTTGAGCCGCTTTAAGTTCTTCAGGTTCAGGAACAGCAGTTCCAATGGTCATTTCTTTATAAAACTGACGTGAATCACAGGAAATGATCTCCGTTTTGAAATGTTTAGCAAGCTCTATGCTTAAAGAGGTTTTACCAATTGCAGTAGGTCCTACAATAGTAATTAGAGTTTTGTGATTGCTTGCCATTTACTCGTTTAATTTCTCTCCGCAATGATAGCAAAAAATGGCCCCATCAGCATGATCATCCGCCAAACAATTTGGACAAGCCTGAGTATTGGTATTGACCTTGGCTCTTACCATTTCAGAACTAACAATCCCGGTTGGAATAGCGATAATGGCGTAACCCATAATCATAATCACGCTAGCTATTAATTGTCCAAGTGGAGTCATAGGTGCAATATCCCCGTAACCTACTGTTGTTAAGGTTACAATGGCCCAATAAACGGATCTAGGAATACTCGTAAAACCATTTTCTGCACCTTCTATCATATACATGATTGTTCCTAAAATGATACATAATATGATTACAAAGAATAGAAATACCGAAATCTTTGCCCTGCTGTTGCGCAGTGCAATTAAGAGTCGATTTGATTCACCAATATACCTTGCTAATTTAAGAATACGAAAGACACGCAATAGTCTTAATGCTCTTAATGCGGCAAGATTATGGGTGCCAACGATAAGTAATGACACATACTTCGGTATGGTAGAAAGGAGATCTATCACCCCGTAAAAACTAAATATGTACTTCCAAGGTTTTTTTATAGAAACAATCCGAAGAATATATTCAATAGAGAAGAGGATGGTAATGATCCACTCTGCGATGTTCAATGCATTTCCGTATTCCTCTTCTATCCAACCAACACTCTCTAGCATTACAAAGAGTACACTAGCAACGATGGCTATTAAAAGCACAACGTCGAAGAGTTTCCCAGAAGGAGTATCGGCTTCATAAATTACTTCATGAAGCCGATGTCTTAAAGATGTATGTTTTTTGTGGTCCTCCAACTTCTATTGTTTTGCATCCACAATATATAAATAATTACTCTTTTCTTATGAAAATGAAATCTCCACCTTCATCATCGGTATCTTGAATAACACCATATTGAGGAAGTGTAGAGGAGTTATTTCCAACAGGTTCTTCTATTCTATTGAAAACTTCCCTTGCAGATAAATAAAGGTTATTGTTGTTCTTTAATCTATCTAACAAATATTTTAGGAATACAGACTTATTAGGTACTGTTGTTAAAGTTCCGCTTGTAATAGCTTTTCTACTGGGTAATTCGTACTTCCTTTGAATTGTCTTTGAAGCTTTTTCTACCATTCTAGTTTTCTTGAAAATACTTCCACTAAAACAAGCGTCTGAGATCAAAAGGGTGTGTTTTGATTTTATTCCTTTAATATAATCTTTGATTGTTGAATTACTAATCATATTTAAACCATATTCAGGGTCTGCATCCGAAGGTAACCAGCTTCCTGTGCCACTAGCTTCATCGTATACGCCATGACCAGCATAAAAAATCAGCACATTATCTTTATTTGTAACTTTTTTCTTAAGTTTTACAAATTCTCTTAGTATTTGATTTTCAGTTGGACTATTGTTTAAAAGGACTACATTTTCTTCATCGAAATTGTAATTTGTAACTAAAACATCCATAAGATCTTTGGCATCCTTGGTTGGCATGCCTTCAAGATCAGAAATATTGCTCGCATCATTATAATCACTGACACCGATAAGTAATGCATAATACTTACCAATGCTTACATTTAATTTGTCTTCTTTTTTTACAACAACATCAGGATTTACAACTACGTCAGGAGATTTGCGTCTTATTGTAAAACGTTTTGTCGCAGATGCTTGTTTGATATCAGTTGCCTTTACAACCAGTTCATTACTTCCAATTTTTAGAGGTACATTAGCATAAAAAGTTCCATCTTCTTGAACCGTAGCATCAACACCATTGATCAAGACTTCATAGATCCCATCTTTATCTTCAGCTTTACCTCGTACTGAAATCTTTTTTGTCTTTACAATTTTAAATCCTCTTTTGAGATCTACATCAGGTTCAGATATGGTTACTAAAGGTGGATCATTGTAACTATTTGTCTGATACTTTATTTCTAGATTATCAACTGAAATCTTTTGTTCATAATAAACAGTATAACCGATACTATTTCCAAAGAAATTCTGAAAAGGAGCTTCGTTTAAATATTGATTATTAAGGTAAAACCTCAATAAACTACCAGACTTAACGATTTTTAACTTATTCTTTTGGCCTATTCCCGTTTTTACGGCTTCACTATCAGTAAAAGGAATAATTGCACTGTATTTATCATTATCGAACTTACGATACATATAACTACCGTTTGTGCTGATCAAAAAAGTAAATTCATTACTTGAGTTCTTTCTACCAAAAGTCAACCCATATAAACCAGACGCACCTGATTTTTGTCTGCTCATGGTTGTTTCAATAATAAAATCTTTGCTCGTGTCAATATCTACATGTCTACTTATAAAAATTCCACCTGCCTTTTTTCTATGAATATTCAGTTTACCACCAGAGATGCTAGACGTGTAATTATCAACATTATCAGTAGACCAACTATTTAAATTAGAATTGAAGGATTCTGTGAATGGTAACTTAATAGCCTTATTGTTATTAACAATCGTATTATTAGAGTTTAGATATTTGATTCTTAAGTAATCAACAGCGATCTCTTGATTATTGAAAACCACATATCCCATATCATCTCCGTAGAAATCTTCAAACTCTGTCTGGTAAACATAATTCCCATTGATATAGAATTTGTAGTAGTTATTTTCCTTTTTGACCTTTAGAACATTGGATTTAGAATTTCCAGTATTCACATGCTCGGTAGTGGTCCATTTCTGCATCAATTGTTCCTTACCATTCACTCTTCGAGCAACCTTGTAATATCCGTTTGATGAAATTGAGAAACGGAATTCGTTATCGTCTTTCTTTCCAAAGATCAGACCATAACCATAATTGGTTACACCGCTGATTTTATCGATTTTCGTCTCAATCTCAAAATCTCTTTTGGTATCAATGTAATGATCATCGTATGTGGTCCAACCTTTTTCATTACGCTTGTGCTTGAGATAATACTTTCCATTCTTGATTGAAAAATCTTTCTTTTCATCTGAAGCCGTAAACCAATTATTTGCATTGCTATTAAATTGATCACTAAAGTGATATCCAGAATTCGAATAGGTATAATTACTGATATTATCGGTTACAGTTGTATTGGTATTTACGTTCGTTTTCTTTTTATCTAAATAACCAACACTCAAATACGCTACAGATACTTTTTGTTTATCATATAGAATGTATCCTAATCGATCTCCAAAAAATTCAGGACTATAATCTGTGTAAACCTTGGTATTGTTAATATAATATTCAAGTTTACTTCCAATTTTGACCACCTTCAAAACATTATATCCGCCATTTCCTTTTCTGATTGCAGATGAAGATGCCCATTGTTTTAAGAAATTATCTTTTCCATTTTTCATTTTATTAATGGAGTAGGAGCCGTTTCCATTAACAAAGAAGAGATTTTGATTATTGGAGTCCTTTCTTCCAAAAACGATTCCATAACCATTATTTAAAATCCCTGATTCCTTCTTGATATCAGCCAAGATCTTAAAATCTCTTGAGGTATCTATGTATTTAACAATAGTAGAAGACCAACCACCTTTTGCACGCTTATGGTCAAAATAGTAATTACCATCTTTGATATCAAGATTTACATTCTCATTGGAAGATGTAGACCAATTATTTCTATTATCGGTATAACCATCAAAAATGATGGTTTCTTTACTCGCGTGAGAAACTGTGTTAGTATTGGTTGTATTCGTATTCGTGTTTGTTCCACTATCTTCATACATCATACTCAAATAACCCACTCGTATCGACTGTCTATCATAAACAGTGTAGCCAATTCTATCTCCGTATAACTTTATAGAATAACTGGTGTGAACTAGATTACTGTTGATATAGAATTTGTACGCCGTACCTACTTTTTGAATTTTCAAATAGTTGTAAACCCCATTTCCAGTTTTGATATGGCTGGATTTGGTCCAGTTCTTTACCAAGGACCGATTCCCGTCTTCCCATTTTACAATTTTAAACGAACCATCCCCAGAAACTAAAAAATGATTCTGATTGTTATTATCCTTTTTACCGAAAGTGACACCATATCCATTATTTTGAATACCACTTTGCTTTTTGATTTGAGCGGTGATTCTAAAATTTCGAGAGGAGTTTATTGACTTTTTAATTGTTGAAGACCAACCACCTGACTGTCTTTTATGATCTACGATGTAATCTCCACTTTCAACTGCTAAGCGAATATTGTTGTCATTTTGTTCTGACCAATTGTTATTATTATTGTTATAGCCCTCAAAAAGGATGGTTTTGCTGCTCGTACTCGTGGTATTGGTGTTCGTGTTTGTGGTAGTGCCTCCAGCATATTTAACGCGGAAATAATCAATCCCTACTTTTTGGTCTCTATATAAACGGTAACCCATTTTAGAACCTAAAAAGGCTCGATAGTCCATTCCATAGACATAAGTTCCATTGATATAGAAAGTCAGTCTATTCCCTTTCTTTTTAATCTTGAGCTTATTCGTGGCGTAGTTTCCTTGTTTTACAGATGACGATTGGGTCCATGATTTTATAGTACTGTAACTCCCATCTTTGGATTCTGATACTCTATAATATCCTGTTGAGGTTATTCCAAATTCTCTGTAATTGTCAGAATCTTTATAGTCGAACAAGAATGACATTCCATAATCCTGTTCTCCAGAAATTTTAGTAAAAGAAGTTTCAATATCAAAATCTTTGGTTTTGTTTAGATAAAAGGTTCTTGTTGTGATTTCCCTGTAACCTTCCTTTCTTTTATGTTCGAAATAGTACTTTCCATTTGAAACATAAAGTTCTCTGATGTTGTTATTATCTTTGGTCCAGTTTCCTTGAGAACTAAATTCTTCTTGATAAACGTAACTCTGAGCCCATACACTCGCGCTGCTAAACAGAGAAAAGGCTAGGAGTAGAAGGGTTGATCTAAGTTTCATATATTGTTTATTGGTGATTTACAGAAATAAAAATAGGAACTACTTTTGAATTTGAAGAGTTAGAAGATGCATTAAATGCAATCTTACCTTCTTCAAAAGTAAGTTCGGATCCTTTGAACATTTTGTATTGAACAGCATTTTTTACGTTCTCGATAAAATCTCCAGATCCATATCTTGCTTTGCTTACAATAGAATTGATGTCCAGTCTTACCTTACTGTACAGTACACATAAGATATCTTGACCTGGTTTATTATCAAATTCTATATAGTATTCCTCATTAGGAATGGCAATTTCACTATTGGTATAGTTGAAATATGGACTGTAATTATCAAATGGATATAATTTATTTACAGATTTATCTGAACCTCCATATCCAATCAAATAAACATAACCTCTCTGTTGACTTTTCATATAAATTCTGAATTGAGTTCCTGAGCCATATGCCTTGTCTATAGAATAAGTTGTTTTTAACTTTTTATTAGAACCTGCTTTCACAATATTGAAATTTCTTTGAGCATCACTTGATAATCTTGCCGCCATATTTCTTCCACTACTCAACTTTAAGGTGATCTCACCCGATACTTTGTTTGAATAGGTAACTGTAGTCGTAGTGTTTGTATTTACGTTGTTGTCTACGTTAGGAGAACCAGTATCATCAACCAAAACGTATGCCGTTTTTATATATTTCTTAAAATCTGCATATTTCACCCAGAAGAATCCTCCATTTCTAAATCGGGTTCCCCAAGAGTTCATGATTTCAAATGCTCCACCATATTTAGTATCGTCATATCCCACTACTACCATGGCATGACCACCGCCAGAAGGTACAGTTGGAGCAGTCCATAATTCTCCGAAACCACCTAATTTCCCGTATTTGAACATTCCCACAACAACAGGATTTTTATTCGCAAGAGCTTTCTTGGTTTTTAGAACTAGGTTGTATGGATTATCCCATCTTGCCAATCTTTCAAATGTCAAAATCTTGTTTTGCTGAGCTTTCTGTAAAGAGTAGGTGCTTGGCATCGTGGTACAACTCAATACGTTATATCCAAACTCGCTTTTCTTTAAAATACCTTTATTGTTCATTAATTTCATCGCATCTGCGATATAAGATCCTCGCGTACATTTATTATCTCCGTATGCCTTAATTTGATTATAAACAAAGGAAGGAGAGAAAGCATTGGCATTGATCTTTAGTTTATTTCCTTTCCAATTATTTTTAATAGCATAGGCAATAGTTCGTGCACCATAACCACTGGCCCAACCAACACAAGAGGGCTGTCTACCTTGATCTCCTGGAGTAGGAGCATAGGCTTTTAAACTAAAACTTCTTGGAAGGTTTGTAAAATTTCTTGATAGAATTGGTGCTGATAGAGGCACAGATTCATACTTTTCCTGGTCAAAATCTAGACCAGTACCATAATCTTCGTCTTCTTGACCTAGGGAAATAAAGGAAACAAAAAGAAATGCTAATAACAGACTTAATTTTTTCATGATTGTAGTTTTACAGGTTGATTATCAAAAATCACACTAAATATAGAAAAAATATATACGGCAAATGCCGTAATTGTGTTGAGTGCACTGTTTGTTAATCTTTTACAAGTTCAAATACAGTGTTTTCTAAGTTATAAATGCCCTGAAAAAGTTTTCTCAAATCGGGGTATTGGTCTATATCATAGTAGGTTTTGACCATTTTGAAGTTAATATAAATTCGAAGTTTCCCAGATGCTTTTTGAATTTGATAGACGTAACTACCTCCATCATTGGGGAAAATATATCGGACATTTTTAGGGATATTACTTACATCGTAACCCTCTGGGATATTCAATGTAAATCGATATTTGAGATTTCTAGGATATAGGAAATCAATGGGATGGTCTCTGGTAGATGCATCAAAAGGGTTTTTACTGAAAATATGTTCTTGAATCGGAGTGAAACTATAAGAATCTTTCGAGTCGAGTTCATCCAATTCATCTTCGCTAAACTCGAAACGGATGTATTCTTCAATCCTTTTCTCTTTATCATTTTCATTGAGAACCTGATAGTCTATTAAATCATAACCTATACTGTTCTCATCTATTTCTTTCCGCTTGTTTTGAATTCCGTTGTTCCTTAGATCTCGTCTAAAAGTCAAAGCGTCATATCCAGATCTTTTATTGTTGATCTTTCCGTAGAATCCTCTAGTAGGCTCAAAACTCCACTCACTTGTTACCAACCTGGAGGAAGCCTCAGGGGGGCTCATTTTCTGCCAATAACTTCCTTTGTATTGCTCATAACCCATATCATCTCTTCCGGTGACGGTATAATCCAATACTCGCCCATCTTTTACATTGGCAAAAGGTTGAACATAGCCAAAACCCAGTGACTTATCTGTAGCATCTAAAAAGTAATCCTTTCCATCGATTACAGCTTTAATAACCGTATAGTTAAAATCACGATAGTTTGGATATTCTCTGTCTATCGGTCCTTTACTTCGAGTAGAAACTGCAACATAATACACTTCGATGTCTGCCGCTTTTAAGGCATTGTATAAGGTCGTAGCAATTAGATCAAGAGACCCTTCTTTTCGTTTTACATTACGTTTAATCAAACGGTTAAGATCTCCAGTCTCATTCCCGTTCCAAGAAAAGTGCTGCTGTAAAGTGTAATAAATTTTTTTCGCCTGAGATAGCTTGGATCCTTGCTGAAATACAGATTTGGGAATAATCCCTCTAAACAAGGTTTTTTTGGTCATCTCTTTATTGAAATAATAGCGCTTCATTCCTCCATCAAACTGAGACCATTTGGTCATCATTCTATAAGGCCAAAGTCCTTTTTCAACAAAATAGGAGAGTCTAAAAGACAATTTAGATTTCAGATTAGAGCGATGAGGCATAAAAGGCTCTGATTTAAAAGCCGGGACATTTTCCATCTCATAGGCTGCAAAACGACATTTTAGAGATTTTTGTCTCTTTTCAAAGCAATTGAGGGTTTCTATATTTTCTTTGGAACTTAATTCTTGAAGCCCGGTAAGATTTACGATGTAATTCATCGTTTTAGGTGTAAGTCGGCTAATTCTACTTTTTACCTTCGGAATATCTGTTTGAAAATACCAATCTGCAATAGATCTTCCTAGATTAGAAACCCGAAATTTTAATTCAAAAACACTCCCTACTTTGACATTTGGCAGATTTACGATGTATCTGGTATAATCTTCCTCGGTATCTGTGATGATATTTTCTGGTTGCAATTCTGATTTTACAATCTCACCGGATTCGTTTAAATTATAGGTGATACCTTGTATTTGAGATAACTCAATCCAACTTCCGTAAACAAAAGTAAAAGTCGCTTTTTTTAGTCCTTCATTTTTAAGGATTTTGTACCGATAATAAACATCTTTGGCTAGAACACGTTTTCTTTTATTGTATTCCGTATGAAAGTAATTTTGTTCATCATATAAAACCAGGGCAGTTGCAGAAGGGTCTTTATCATATGACATCATTTGAAGTTCTGCTAATGAGGTCTGACCAATTTGTGTAGACTTACTCTCTTGAGCGAAAACAGAAAATCCAAAGAATAAGAAAAGTAAGATTAGTCGGGTTTTCATAGATTTTTTAATCAAGCGAATCTAAGAAAAGCAAGACATTTATCAAAACCTTATGATCTTGGGAACATTATGAGTTTTTAAGTAGTTCTTTACTATATTTTTAGCAAGCTCCTTATTTTCGGTAGGGGTGAGAATGGATTTTAAAATGTCTAATTGAGACTCTTGGAAAGAAAGGTTGGTAAAGCCATAACCCTGAACTTCATTGTTTTCAACGAGTATTACGGCGTGTTCTTCTATCTCTCTTCCCTTGTGCTGAATGATAAAATCACTATGAGCAAAATCATCAGCATTGGTTTTCTTTCTTTTGATGAAATTGTATTTAGGTTGAAGAGTTTCAAGTTCAATTTGATATCGTAACCTTGTAAACAGTTCGTTTCCTGTGAATTCAAAAGTCACATTCTTCACTCTTTCTTGAATTCTTTTGGCACGTCTGCTTTCTTTCAGAAAGAGTCTGTTGACTTCAGATTTTAAATTTTTACCTCGACCAATAAAAATAACCTTTCCATTTTCATCATGAACGTAGAAGACACCCATTTTATCTGGAATATTATCTAGAATGCTGTTAAGTTTATCCTTTAAATTCCTTTTATCGAAGTATTTTATTGTCTTTTGAAGAATTTCCTTGTTTTCATCTTTTTCCAATAGCAATTTGAACAAGTGCACCGTTGCCATAGCATCACCAGAGGCTCTATGTCTATTTGACATCGGGATTCCAAGTGAACGACAAAGTTTACCCAAACTGTAAGATTCCTCTTCCGGAATTAACTTTCGGCTTAACTCAACGGTACAAAGAGAATTGATCTTAAAATCAAAGCCTAATCTTTTGAATTCTGTGGTTAGAATTCGAGAATCGAATTCGGCATTATGAGCAACGATAACACAATCTTTTGTGATTTCTAGTATACGTTTTGCAACTTCATAGAATTTGGGAGCACTTTTAAGCATCTTATTATTGATACCTGTAAGTTTAACCACAAAATCTTGAATGGGTCTTTCTGGATTCACAAGGCTAATGAATTGATCGGTTACTGTATGACCATCAAAGCGATAGATGGCTACTTCAGTGATTCCCTCTTCATTATATTTACCTCCAGTCGTTTCTAGGTCTAAAACTGCGTACAACTTCTTCTTTTTCTAAGTAATGTAATTTCTTGCCCCAAATATAGAACTTCCTACCCGAATCATGGTACTTCCACAGCTAATTGCTAATAAATAATCACCACTCATTCCCATGGAAAGCGTTTCAAATTGTGGATTTCTGACTTTCAGTTCATCAAAAAGCTTTTGTAAAGAATCAAATTCTTGCTTTAATTGACTTTGGTCATTGGTAAAAGTCGCCATACCCATGAGTCCTTCAACCTTCACATTTGTAAGAGATGTATATTCTTCTGATTCCAGTATGGATCTTATTTCATCGAAGGGAAGACCAAACTTGGTTTCTTCTTTAGCGATCCTAGCTTGAAGCAAACAAGAGATAACGCGATTGTGTTTTTTCGCTTGTTTATCTATTTCTTTTAAAGTTTTAAGGCTATCAACACCATGGATAAGATCCACAAAATGAGCCATGTATTTCACCTTGTTTCGTTGAAGATGACCAATCATGTGCCATTTAATGTCCTTTGGTAGTTCTTCGTATTTACCTACCATTTCTTGAATCTTGTTCTCTCCAAAAACCCTTTGACCTGCATCATATGCCTCTTGAAGATCAGCAATAGGTTTGGTTTTGGAAACGGCAACTAAGCTTACATTTTCTGGGATGCTTGAATTTATTTTGTCTAATTTTTCTTTAATTCCTTCCATGATCTATAACTCATACATAATCATTCCACTTCTCATTTTGGGCTCTATATAGGTAGTTTTAGGTGGCATCACTAATCCACTATCAACAATATCCATTAATTCGTTCATAGTACAAGGATACATTCCAAAAGATACTTTAAACTCTCCAGAATCTACTTTGGTCTTTAATTCCAAACCGTCAGATTTGTCCTGAGAGTATACAATCTTACTATCATCTCTCACGTCATCAATCCCTAAAACAGGTTCCAATAGAGTCTTGTAAAGTATTTGCGCATCCAGTCGACTTAGTGCATCGGTGAATTCATAGAGCGATTCTCTCAATTTTAGTTCATAGAATTTCCCTTCTAGATACATGCTAAAATGAAATTTCTCTTGTGGTTTGTACAAACGCATACCTTTTTCTTCAATTCTGAAATAAGTATCTATTTCCATTAAGAACTCATCAGCCTTTAGGCCATTGAGGTTTTTAATAAATCGGTTGAACTCGTATATGCTAACCTGACTTTTAGGTAAAAGAAAACTCATAAAGTAATTATAAGGTTCTTCACCAGTATCCTCTGGGTTTTGTTCTGACAAATGCTGAGCAAGTAAACAAGAAGAAGTAGTTCTATGATGTCCGTCCGCAATATAAAGAGTATCGATCAAGGCAAATTCTTTCTCAATATCCTGAAGGTCCTGATCATTCTCAACCACCCAGAGAAGGTGCTGATCTCTATCCATGGAAGAAAACTCGTATTCCGCTCTTTTCTTTTGATACTTTTTGACAATTCTTTCTATGGTATCATTATCAGGATAGGTGAGAAGCACGGGTTCAGGATTAAACCCTGTATTCTTTAAGTAATGTTCAAACATTACTTCTCTCGACTTTAGTGTCTTCTCATGAATCTTTACATGATTGTTTTGGTAATCTGATGCTGCTACTGAAGCTATGATTCCGCAGTAAGACTGACCGTTTGGCTTAATCTTTTGATATACGTAAAATACAGGTTTATGATCTTGAATAAAGATGTTCTCTTCCTTAAACTCTAAATATCTATTGTAAACCAATCTGAATTGCTGTTCACCAGAAATTTCTTCATGATGATATTTATATCCAGGATTTACAACATGTAGGAAGGTAAATGGATTGAATGCCAACTTTGCAGATAGGGCCTCAGGAGAATAAGCTTCATAAGATTTTGAAGATACGAGTGCAACTTTATCTCTTGTTGGCCTTACTCCCTTAAAAGGTTTTACAGTCGCCATCTACTTCAAAAGTTTTGTGATCTGTTCTGCCAATTCAATCCCAATTCGTTCTTGAGCTTCCAACGTTGAAGCACCGATGTGTGGGGTGAGTGACAATTCAGGATTCATTAATAATTGAATTTCTGGATTAGGTTCTGTTTCGAATACATCCAACCCGGCGAATTTGACGCGTTTGTCTTCTATAGCTTCCAGTAAGGCAACTTCATCGATTGTGCCTCCTCGGGAGGTGTTTATGATTCCAACACCTTCCTTCATTTTCTTTATTTCAGATTTTCCGATCACATAATTTTCCTGACTAGGAACATGAATGCTAATGAAATCACTTTCCATTAAAACAGAGTCGAGGTCAACGGTATCAATAGGAATCATAACCCTTTGCCCATTAAAGAATTCAATGGTCAAGGGTACACTTTCGACGAATGGATCATGGGTTACTATTTTCATCCCTAAACTTATAGCGATCTTCGCAACCTCTTGTCCAATTCTTCCAAAACCAATAATTCCAAGTGTTTTCCCTCTAAGCTCTATTCCAGCGCTATAAGCTCTTTTCAACTCTTTGAATCTGAGATCTCCCTCAAGGGGCATTTCGCGATTAGATTGGTGAAGAAAACGAGCCATCCCAAACAAATGGGCAAATACCAATTCGGCAACAGAAATTGATGAGGCAGAGGGAGTATTAATCACGTGTAATCCTTGATCTATGGCATATTCTACATCAATATTATCCATCCCGATTCCGCCTCTTCCGATAAGTTTTAAACTCGGACAAGCATCTATGAGTTCTTCTCTAACCTGTGTAGATCCTCTTACAAGAAGAGCATCAACATTATGCTCATTTATATAATTCTCTAATTGATTTGGAGCAACTCTGGTTGTTAAAACTTCAAAGCCTTCATTTTCTAATGCGGCTCTTCCAGTCTCGTGAATTCCTTCGTTTGCTAATATTTTCATTTTGATTTGTTTGTCTATAACTTAAGCGGTTCTCTCTAGCTCTTGCATTACATCTACCAATGCTTGAACACTAAACAAAGGAAGAGCGTTGTACATACTGGCTCTATAACCTCCAACACTTCTATGTCCGTTTAATCCGTTAATTCTAGCATCAGCCCACATTTGATCGAATTTATTTTGTAATGCTACATCATTCAATGTAAAAGTGGCATTCATGATACTTCTGTCAGCTTCACGGACTACTCCCGTAAAAAGCGGATTTCTGTCTATTTCTGAATACAAAAGGTTAGCCTTCTTCTCATTTACTTTTTCAATAAATGGAATTCCACCTAAATTTTTCAACCATTCTAGGGTGAGCATAGAAACATAAACTGCAAAAACAGAGGGAGTATTGAACATACTGTCTTTATCAATATGCACCTGATAGTTCATCATTGAAGGAATGGCTCTGTCAACCTTTCCAAGAATTTCATCTTTGATGATGACAACCGTAGCTCCTGCAGGACCCATATTCTTTTGAGCCCCAGCATAGATCAGATCAAACTTTGAATAGTCGAGCTGACGAGAAAATATATCAGAACTCATATCACAGACTAATGGAATGTCGGTTTCAGGAAAACTCTTCATCTGAGTTCCGTAAATTGTATTATTACTTGTACAATGGAAATAATCTGCATCGCTCGGGATCGAATATGCTGTAGGAATATAGTTGAAGTTTTGGTCTTCCGAAGAAGCAACCTCCACTAATTCTCCAAATAATTTTGCTTCTTTAATGGCTTTGGTGCTCCAAGTTCCTGTATTCAAAAATGCCGCTTTTCTGTTTAGAAGATTGTAAGCAGACATTAGAAATTGTGTGCTTGCACCTCCTTGTAAGAATAATACGGAATAGCCTTTGTTTTCTAGCTGCAACAATTCTAATACCAACGATCTTGCATTCTCAATAACATCCACAAAAGCCTTACTTCGATGCGAAATCTCAATTAATGAAAGATCATCATTATTGAAATTTACAATGGCTTCAGAAGCTTTTTGCAATACTTCTTCTGGTAATATACAAGGTCCAGCGCTAAAGTTGTGTTTCTTCATTTGTTGTCAGTTATTTCAGTACACAAATTTCCTAAATTTTGATGGAATTCCTAATCAGTTTACAACTAAATCGTTGAAAGAAAAGATAGGGTATTTACTCCATCGGCATAGTCCCATAATTTTGGATGTTGAGTTTCTCCAAACTTAACTTCATTTTCTACAAAATTATTCGATACTATACATTGAATTCGATCAGCTTCTTGATGGAGTTTAATCTTAAGATCAACAAGATTATCATAATACTCATAAAATACGCTAGCAATAGGAGAGGCATAGTTTGAGTCTTCTTTGATCATTAAGAAGCCATTTTCTAGAATATCGAATTCACTCATCAAATAGACGGCTTTATTATAGTCGTAGTTATTCGCATATTTGGTATTGTTGATGATCTCTTTTTGTTTGTACATTCCCTTAAAGAAATTGTCGAAATCAAAACCTTTAGGAACGAACAACTTCGATACAGATCTACACCCGAGACCGAAATAACGAAATATATCTTCACTTAAGTTTTCAAAGTCTTCTAAAGATTCATTTCCTTGAATGACCCCAACAGAGTTTCTGTTCTTTCTAATGATATGAGGCTTGTCTTTAAAATAGTATTCAAAGTATCTTGCAGTGTTATTACTTCCGGTAGCAATTACCGCATCATAACCTTCTAATTTTTCCTGAGTAAAACTTATTTTTCCTTTAAAGTCTTCATTGGCATACTCTAGGTATTTTGCCAAAAAAGGAAGTAGATGTTTATCGTTTGAAGATTGTTTCACCAAAACTGAATGACCGGAGATTAATACAGATAGAAAATCATGAAATCCTACTAGCGGAATATTACCAGCCATAATGATGGCCACTTTTTTTGAACTCTTATCATTGATGGTCTGACTTTGGATCCATTCCCAAAGATTCTTCTCTTGCAAAGCCTCTGCCCAATTACTGAGTGAAAAAAGAATATTGTCTTTGGTAAACCACGTATTACTTTCTTCGGCCAATTTCATTTGATGTTTAAAGCCATCAAAAAAGAGCTCATTATTAAGAATGTTGTCTTTTTTCTCAATTCCATTAGGTGAAAATTGACCTAAAAATTTTCCAAGTTCAACAAAAGATTTAACTCTGTTTTCAATACTATTCATTTCGTTTGTTTTCTATCGTTCTAGGGCGTATTTTTGCGGCAACAAAGTTACATAAAGTAAAAAGAATTTCTATGGCGATTATTATTACAGATGAGTGTATTAACTGTGGGGCTTGTGAACCAGAATGCCCAAACACAGCTATATACGAAGGAGCCGATGATTGGAAGTATTCTGATGGAACTGATTTGAGCGGAGATATCGTACTACCAAATGGAAAAGAAGCAAATGCAGATGAGGAGCAAGAGCCTGTTTCTGATGAGATATACTATATTGTTGTAGATAAGTGTACAGAATGTATGGGATTCCATGAAGAGCCTCAGTGTGCAGCAGTTTGTCCGGTTGATTGCTGTGTTCCAGATGAAGACAATGTGGAAACAGAAGAAGAGCTCCTAACAAAACAAAAGTTTATGCATGAAGAGTAATTATGATTACTTTTTTACATAAAGACATAAAGAAAATCTCGAAGAAATTCGGGATTTTTTACGTTTAAAAAGGACTATATTTGCACCTGCCTTGCCGCAGGCAGGCCGCTTAAAACTATACTTATGAAAGCAGGAATTGTAGGATTGCCCAACGTTGGAAAATCAACCTTATTCAATTGTTTATCGAATGCGAAAGCGCAGAGTGCCAACTTTCCGTTTTGTACTATTGAACCTAACTTAGGAGTGGTTAATGTACCAGATCCTAGATTAGAGAAGTTAGAGTCTTTAGTTAATCCGCAAAAAGTAGTTCCTGCAACTGTTGAGATTGTAGATATCGCCGGTTTAGTAAAAGGAGCAAGTAAAGGAGAAGGTCTAGGAAATCAATTCTTGGCTAATATTAGAGAAACGGATGCGATACTTCATGTTTTAAGATGTTTTGACAACGATAATATCGTGCACGTTGATGGATCTATTGACCCTATTCGAGACAAAGAAACGATTGATATTGAACTTCAATTAAAGGATCTTGAAACCGTTCAAAAACGTCTAGAACGTGTGAAAAGAACGGCCAAGACAGGTCAGAAAGAAGCTCAAGCTGAACTAGAAGTATTATTGCGAGTAGAAGCAACCTTGCTAGAAGGAACTTCCGTGAGATCCATGGAGTTTTCTGAAAAAGAAGCAGAGTTTATACAACCACTTCAATTCATTACTTCGAAACCAGTATTATATGTATGTAATGTAGATGAGAGTTCTGCTGTAAATGGAAATACCCATGTTGAGGCTGTTAAAGAAGCAGTAAAAGATGAAGGTGCAGAGATCATTGTTTTGGCTGTAGCAACAGAAGCGGATATCACCGAATTGGAAGATTATGAAGAACGTCAGATGTTCTTAGAAGATATGGGATTAGAAGAACCAGGTGTCTCTAGATTGATCAGATCTGCTTATAAATTATTAAATCTTCAAACCTATTTCACTGCTGGAGAAAAGGAAGTAAGAGCTTGGACGGTTATGATTGGTTCTACGGCTCCGCAAGCTGCTGGAGTGATTCACACAGATTTCGAAAAAGGATTCATTAGAGCTGAAGTAATTTCCTATTCTGATTATGTGGAATACGGCAGCGAATCAAAAGTAAAAGAAGCTGGAAAGATGAGAGTTGAAGGAAAAGAATACATTGTAAAAGACGGCGATGTGATGCATTTCCGATTTAATGTGTAATTCACCAATTTCATTTTTCTTATTTTCTTCTGTTATATTCTCAGTTTTTTGAGAATATCTTAAAATTTAAACTTCATTTTGATGTTTGTGTAAGGTTTTACTCCTTATTCAAAAATATCCATAAAACTTCATTGTCTGACTTATATCATAGGTCACTCTTTGTGTTGAATATACTTTAGATACGATTTTTTAAAGTAAATTCTAAATACATAACAATGAGTACGCTAGTAACAAAAAACAGAAGCGTTTTCACTTTCGGTGATGAAAATACCGAGGGTAATAAAGACATGAAAAACCTCTTAGGAGGAAAAGGGGCAAACTTAGCCGAAATGAGCAGAATTGGTATTCCAGTTCCACCTGGATTTACCATTACCACAGAAATGTGTACACTCTATACAAATGAAGGAGCTGATGCAGTATTAAAAAAGATAAGAGGAGATGTAAGAGTAGCAATCGAGAATATCGAGAATATTATGGGAAGTAAATTTGGTGACCTAGAAAAACCACTTTTACTTACAGTTCAATGCCAGGGATGATGGATACTGTTTTAAACCTTGGATTGAATGATGAAGCTATAGACGGATTGGTAAAACTTACGGGTAATGAAAGATTCGTTTGGGATTCTTACCGTCGTTTTATTCAAATGTATAGTTCTGTTGTATTAGGTATTGGACCTAAGACAAAACATGATATGGATCCTTTTGAGGAGATAATCGATCATTTAAAAGAAAAAAGAAGAATTGAATTAGATACTGAGTTTACGGTTCAAGATCTTCAAGATCTAGTATATGATTTTAAAGATATCGTTGAAAAGAGAACAGGAAAATTATTCCCAACAAATCCTTGGGATCAGTTATGGGGAGCAGTATTAGCTGTTTTTGATTCTTGGAATAAAGATAGAGCGGTTTATTATCGCCAAATGAACGGTTATCCAGAAGAATGGGGAACTGCCGTGAATGTACAAGCCATGGTATTTGGTAATATGGGCGACGATTCTGCAACTGGTGTTTGCTTCACTAGAGATGCAGGAACGGGAGAGAACGTTTTTAATGGAGAGTATTTGATTAATGCTCAAGGTGAAGATGTTGTAGCCGGAGTTAGAACTCCACAGCAAATAACCAAACTTGGTTCTCAACGCTGGGCAGAATTAGCTCAGATCACTGAAAAAGAAAGATTAGAGAACTATCCTTCTCTTGAAGAACTAATGCCAGAATTGTATTTCGAATTGTTCAACTACCAAAGACAATTAGAAGATCACTATCGTGATATGCAAGATATGGAGTTTACTATTCAGCAAGGAAAACTATGGATCCTTCAAACAAGAAATGGTAAACGTACAGGTGCAGCCATGGTTAAGATCGCAATGGATGCTTTAGAAGAAGGTTTGATCGACGAAGAAACTGCTTTATTGAGAATTGAGCCTAATAAACTAAACGAATTATTACACCCAATTTTTGACCCGCAAGCATTAAAGACTGCAAATGTAATTGCTCAAGGTTTACCAGCATCTCCTGGTGCAGCAACTGGTAAGATTGTATTCTTTGCTGATGAAGCTGATAAGTATAAACACTCAATCTTAGTACGTGTTGAAACTTCTCCTGAAGATGTTGAAGGTATGAACATAGCTAAAGGTATTGTAACTGCAAGAGGTGGTATGACTTCTCATGCCGCTGTTGTAGCCAGAGGAATGGGTAAATGTTGTGTATCTGGTGCAGGAGCTTTGAAGATCAATTATAAAACGAGAACCTTGATCGTAGACGGACATGAATATCATGAAGGAGATTGGATATCCATTAATGGATCAACAGGTAATATTATTGATGGGAAAGTTGCTACAAAAGAACCTGAATTGAGTGGAGATTTTGCCAAATTAATGCACTTGGCTGATACTTATGCAAGATTAAATATTAGAACAAATGCTGATACACCTAAAGATGCAAGAATTGCAAGAGCATTTGGTGCAAAAGGTATTGGTTTAGCAAGAACTGAGCATATGTTCTTTGAAGCTGATCGAATTAAGGTAATGCGTGAAATGATCTTGGCAGATACCATTAAAGGTAGAAAACAAGCATTAAACGAATTATTGCCTATGCAACGTGAGGACTTTGAAGGTTTATTCAGAGAAATGAAAGATCTTCCTGTGACTATTCGGTTACTAGATCCTCCATTACACGAATTTGTACCTCACCAATTGGCAACTCAGAAAGAATTAGCTGAAGACCTTCATATTTCATTGAGTTCTGTTAAGAACAAGGTAGCCGAGTTAGAAGAGTTCAATCCTATGCTAGGACACAGAGGTTGTAGATTAGGTGTAACTTATCCTGAGATTACTGAAATGCAGATCAAAGCTATCATTGAAGCAGGAATAAACTTGAAGAAAGAAGGTATTATTACTAAGCCTGAGATCATGATCCCATTGATTAGTACAGTTCAGGAGTTTGTTTCTCAAAGAACAATTATTGATAGAACTGCAGAACAAGTTTTCCAAGAAAAAGGAGAAAGAATAGAATATACTGTGGGTACAATGATAGAAACTCCAAGGGCAATTGTATTGGCAGATCGTATGGCAGAATTAGCTGATTTCTTTTCTTACGGAACCAATGACCTTACTCAAATGACCTTCGGATTCTCTAGAGACGATTCTAGTAAATTCTTACCAACCTATGTTGAGAAAGGAATTTTAAAAGCAGATCCTTTTGAAGTAATTGATGTTGAAGGTGTTGGTCAATTAATGAAAATTGGTACCGAACAAGCTCGAAACAAAAAATCTAACTTAAAGGTTGGTATTTGTGGTGAACATGGTGGAAATCCAGAATCTATCGAATTCTGTGAAAACTTAGATATGAACTATGTAAGTTGTTCACCTTATCGTGTACCTATTGCAAGAGTATCCGCAGCACAAGCTGCAATTAAACGTAGTTTACACTAGTTGTATTCGTATCATTGTTGAAAGTCCTGAGTATTTGCTCAGGACTTTTTTCATTGAATAGAATATCTTTGCAGAAAATACTAAATATGGCAAATATTCAACTTATCAGAAGTGCAACATTAAAGATCAATTATGGTGGAACTACCTTTTTAATAGATCCAATGTTAGGAGACAAAGGCTCTTTCGAGTCTTATGGAGGGATTCAAAACAACCCAATTATCGATTTGCCGATATCTACTGAAGATATATTATCTGAGGTTGATGTGCTTATGATCACACATTTGCATAAAGATCATTTTGATGACAAGGCAAGAGAATTGATTGATAAGTCTATTCCGATTGTTTGTCAGCCTGATGACAAAGAAAGAATAGCGGAAAGTGGATTCAATAGTGTTGATGAATTGTTTGAGTCAACTGCAATCAATGGAATTGTCATAACTAGAACAGATGGAAACCATGGTAGAGGTCCAATTGAAAAGCACATGGGACAAGTATCTGGTTTTGTTCTGCACAAAGAAGGGGAACCCACTATATATATTGTTGGAGACTCCATCTTTAATGATAAGGTAAAAGATGCAATAGATAAGTATCAACCAGATATTATAATAACTAATTCTGGAGGAGCTTTTATTCCAGGTTTCGAGGAGAATTTGATTTTATTTGATGAGAATGAAACAATAGAACTTGCCTCTTATGCAAAGAATGGTAAGGTTATTGCAGTTCATCTGGAAGCTTTAGATCATTGTACAGTAAGTAGAGCGAGTCTTAAAAGAGCTGTATTACAGTC
>CAZDKB010000032.1:0-2997 GCA_964505885.1 uncultured Flavobacterium sp. | reverse complement strand
TTGAATCCTGAGAATTTCCTAATTCCATTGGATGGAGAAGTCTTAGAATTATAAACTTTTAGATATAAGAATTAATAATATATTTGCAGTCGCATGACAGAATTAAGAAAACATAGAATGCCAAGTGCACTATCCTTTGGATGGTCGGATCGAGGATATAATGAATTTATCCATCGAAATAGGGCGTTATATGTATCCTTGAACTGATATTTTAATGAAGAAATAGAAGAAAACAGAACTATATGAAAGCGTCCAAGTGAATTGGACGCTTTTTTTTATGAATTATTTTGAGAAAGATGAATTCCGAATTTAAAAAGTAAAAATAAAAAGATTGATCAGTAAGCAATTGGGAGACAGACTATTGCGAAAGCATCAAAAAATCTGTAGAAATACGGACAGGATACCTATATCTTAAAAATAACATAACTAACTGATTGTCAATAAAATAAGTCGGTATTTTATTTGTGAAATTAAAAAAGAGTTTTCATATTTGCACCGCAATTCGATAAGAATGCAAACGATCAAAACATAAAATATAATGATCCAAAAAACAAAACATAGTAAATCACCAATCGTCTCCATGACACGATTTTTTGATTCTGGAAATTATAAAACTATTGATGCCTTGTATCAATTAAAACCTCCTATGTTATAAATTATATATACATAGAATTTTAAACGAAAGGCATCTTGAAAAAGATGCCTTTTTTAGTTCATTGACATATTGGAAACCAAACAAAAAGATATTGTAGCTCAAAGGTAGAGCCCCGAAAGTTATCGGGGTTAAGTCTCAGGTTGAAGGTTCTCCCGAAACTTCGAGACTCCAATATCGCTATGGAAGTATTGAGCAATTGGTTGGCTCACCCGACTGTAAATCGGGTCTCTTCGGAGCTTGGAGGTTCGAGTCCTTCTACTTCCACAATTTTCATTTTATACGCTTATGGTGTAATGGTAGCATACAAGTCTCCAAAACTTGAGGTTTAGGCCTTGACGATCCTGGTCCTTTTGATCAGGATGTCATGGTGCTGATTAAAACGTCAGCATTCGAGTCCTTATGAGCGTGTAAACTAGTACTGCCTTTGGCAAGGATTCTTGACTGTCTCTCTTGAAAAGCGGGTTCGACTCCCGTCAGTACTGCTATTTAAATTCAATTATTATGAGAACTATTGAGATTAAAAAAGCCTTATACAGGCAAAAACCACAAGCAGATCTTTTATATATCAGAAATGAAAAAGCTTTATATGAAGCTCAACTATCTGAGCAAAAGATCTTTTTTGAAATCCCAGTATCAGATATGGGTGATGCAGATTTTTTACCAATAATGGATGCAAAACTTCTAATCCGCTGGATTCAAAATTAAACGAGAGAGTTTCTCAATAAGGGAAACTCTCAACATTGGAACAGTAGTCCCGCAATTGCGGGAGTCAATGCGACGGTTTGAAGCACCGAAGATATAGGTTCTCCCGAAACGTCGGGACTATCTGTTCCACTATGAATGTTTATTGAAGAAGAATTATTTCAATGTCTGAAAAAATGCCATGAATACAGGCCTCCCGCATTTGAGGGAGGATTCTTCTCAGATGAAAAGTATCAAGCAGGTCTAGTTAGGTGTTTCTGTATAACACCATTGTGCAAATCTTTACTGAGAAGTATGATGATTTTGTATGCAACTTGACTTGAAGGTTTGACTATTGCCAAAAATAGTCTCAGTTCTATGATCATGGGTTCGAATCCCATACTCAATTTAGGTTAGAGTTAGCTTAGTTCGGATAAAGCAATAGATGAATGCTCCGGTTCGATTCCGGTCTTATACTCGGAGAAATCCTATGGTATAGGTAGCTCAGTTGGCTAGAGCACTGCACTGTAAATGCAGGATATGGAAATTGAAACTCCATTTCTCAAGTTGATCTTCTTGTAAAACAGATTACCAGCCCGTCACGCTGTTATGCAATGACAAGACAGTAGGTAAGATCATCTGCTTTAAAAATGCTTTAGTGTTTGTTAAGCAAGTTCTTGATCTATCTTGAAAGTCTGATTTGTGTTATTTCAAAAGAAACACTTTTCATTAGGCGAAAACTCAATGTTATGAGATTTTAATTTATGATCACTGTTTTTGGCGAATGGTACTATGAGACTTTCCATAGAAATAGAATGATGAACTATCTACTGTTTTAAAGCGAAAGTACATCACAAGGAAGCATGCACTTTGTGATTTTGAACAATTCCTCCGTTACGGGATTGTAATAGATCTCATCGAGATCCCAAGTAATTATAAATTTTAAAAACAAAGAAAATGAAACAAGTAAAAATTAATGAAGGTTATGTTGGTTTGGTTTTCAAGAACGGTGATTACATTAAGTTCATTACTGCCGGTAAACATTGGATAAGATGGGGTCAAGAAGTAAAAGTTTATAATATGGCATATTACTTTACGGCTCCCATAGCCTTGGAAATCTTATTGAAAGATGAACAATTGGCTGCGATGTTAGAAGTGATCGAAGTTGCCGATAACGAGATTGTTGTTGTTCAAAAGAATAACATTGTGACTGATGTATTAAAGTCTGGAAGATATGCTGTATGGAAAGGTTTGATCGAACGTAAGTTCACTAAAATCGATTTAAGCAAGATAGAGATCACTGAAGATATTGACCAAGCCTTGTTTTCTAGATATGAATTGAGTCAACATGTTAGAATATTTGAAGTTGCAACATATGAGAAAGCTATTATGTTAGTAGATGATGTGTATACGCAAATATTAAATGCGGGTACTTACAGATTCTGGAAGAATAACACAACAATCAAAATGTTGAAAGCTGATATGCGTCAGTTGCAATTAGAGATTGCAGGACAAGAATTGTTAACTAAGGATAAAGCAGCAATAAGAATCAACTTTTATACACAGTATAAGGTTGTAGATATTGAAAAAGCTTTATTGGATAACAAGAACTATGAAAAGCAATTGTATGTTGCTATGCAATTGATATTGAGAGCTTATAT
>CAZDKB010000031.1:5688-25405 GCA_964505885.1 uncultured Flavobacterium sp. | reverse complement strand
TACCTCTAATTAGCTTAGCTACTTTAGAAGCTAGACGACCCAACGTTTGCCCGTCCGCATCAACCACAACCCAATCCTTAGTAACGGTCGCTTTGTTAGCTGATACTGTTTTGTAACTTAATGTGCTCATAATTACACTTTTAGTTTTTGTTCTGATTAATAATTAATTCTTTTCCTTCAAAAAGGAGTGCAAATGTACCACTAATTATTTGATTGACAAACTTGCAAAAGCGTTTATTTACAGACTTTTAAAAGTTAAAATTTAGCTAATTAACATAAGCTCAAAGAATATATCTGATAAATTGGGGTTGAAATTGTGAAACGTTTCCAAAAACTCAGCGTCTTTATAGCATAAAGACGTTTAAAAAGTGATAGGGTCAAAACTCTTGAACTCAATTTTCAAACGTTGCTCAAGACTACAATCAACTATGACCAATCGATCAAAACTAATGTTATTGGCATTCGTTTTATTTGCATGTAAAACCTATGCTCAAGACAAAAAAACTACCACTGTTCCCAAAAGAGTTTACACAACAAAGGCCGTTACAAAAGCTCCTGTAATTGACGGACTCTTAAATGATGAAAGTTGGGATGCTGTAGAATGGACCTCCGATTTTATCGAGAACGAACCCGATGAGAATACTCCACCGAGTTATCAAACCAAATTTAAGATCGTTTATGATTCTAAATTTCTGTATGTTGGGATTCGTGCCTATGACGGCGAACCTGATAAAATTGAAAATAGACTTTCGAGACGAGATGGCTTTGCGGGAGATTTTGTAGAGATCAATATCGATAGTTATAATGACGATAGAACAGGTTTTTCATTTACCCTAACGGCAGCCGGAGTGAAGGGAGATGAGTTTATCTCTGAAAACGGAAATAATTGGGATGGTAGCTGGAATCCGATTTGGTATACTGCATCCAATATTGATGAAGAGGGTTGGACAGCAGAAATGAAAATTCCGTTTAGCCAGTTGAAGTTTGGCGAAAGCGAAGAGCAAGAATGGGGCTTACAAGTAAATCGTAGATTTTTTAGAAATGAAGAGCGCTCTACTTGGCAAAGAATTCCACAAGATGCTCCAGGGTGGGTAAGTGAATTTGGAATATTAAAAGGATTGATCAATATTCAACCTCAGAAACAGTTAGAGATCCAACCTTTTATTGTTACTCAGTACGACAACTTTGAAGCTGTACCTGGAAACCCTTTTAGAGATGGTGATAACTTTAAGCTGAATGGCGGTTTGGATGCAAAAATTGGAATTACCAATGATCTTACAGTAGACCTTACAGTGAATCCAGATTTCGGACAAGTAGAAGCGGATCCTGGGGCAATTGCCTTAGATGGTTTTCAGATCTTCTTCCGTGAACAAAGGCCTTTCTTTGTAGAGAATAAGAACATATTCGATTTCCGATTTGCGGATGGTCAAGACAATGTTTTTTATAGCAGAAGAATTGGTAGGAGTCCGCAGGGAAGACTCTCCATTAACCCAGGTGAATATGCAGATGTTCCTGTGAATACAACCATATTAGGTGCTGCGAAGTTTTCAGGAAAAACCAAGGATGGTTGGTCTATCGGTATTCTCGAAAGTGTTACTGCCAATGAATATGCAGAGATAGATAATAATGGAAATAGAAGAGAAGAGATTGTAGAACCGTTGACAAATTATATTGTTGCCAGAGCACAAAAGGACTTCAATAATCGAAATTCATATATCGGGGGAATTTTCACTTCTACCAATCGAAATCTAAATGGTAATTTTAATTATTTGAGAAAAGCGGCCTACACGGGAGGAATAGATTTTCGTCATAATTGGAAAAACAGGAATTACTTTGTTCAAGGTAATTTAGTCGCAAGTCACGTTAGTGGGAGTCCGGAGGCCATTGAACAAACACAAAGATCTTTAACGCACCTATTTCAAAGAGTGGATGCAGGCCATGTTGAAGTGGATCCTACCAGAACTTCCTTGTCTGGAACTGGGGGAAGATTTGAAGGTGGAAAATCTGGTGGCGGAAACTGGAGATATAATGCAGGACTGATCTGGAGATCTCCAGAGTTAGAATTGAATGATATTGGTTTCTTAAGGCAGGCCGATGAGATTCGTCAGTTTGCAAATGTGAGATATCTATGGCAAAAACCAACAAAGGTATACCGAAGAGCAAATCTGGGAATGTCTCAGTTTAGCACCTATGATTTTGAAGGCAATTATAACCGTATTCAATATAACCTGGAAGGTTGGATGAACTGGATCAATAATTGGTGGACCGAATTTGGCGTAGGGCATAAACCCAGAATTTTTACGAATACATTTTTAAGAGGCGGACCAAGATGGCGCTTTAACGATGAGAATTTTGTGTTTTTGTTTTTTGGATCAGATAGCAGAAAGCGATTCAATTTTACCTTAGGTCATGTGTACAGTCAAGCTCAACAGGACAACTTTTCCTTCAGAAGATATGTGGTACGAATGAACTATCAGCCCATCAATGCTTTGAACTTATCGTTAAGTACCGAGTTTGAAAAAAATCCAAATAAGACTCAATATGTGACAGAATCCAGTTTTAATGGAACTCCGCGATATATTTTAGGAAATATAGATCAGCAAACATTGACGGTGACGATGCGCTTGAATTATAGTATCAATCCAAATCTATCGATTCAGTATTACGGTCAGCCATTTATTTCGAGAGGACGTTACAAGGACTTTAATTATGTAAACAATTCGATTGCTGAAAATCTGAATGAGCGAATTACTCTTTTCGATACCAATCAAATTTCATTGGATAACGGATCGTATTTGATTGACGAAGACAGAGATGGGAATACAGATTACGCATTTGGTCAACCCGATTTTTCTTTTGTACAATTCCGTTCCAATCTTGTAGCTCGTTGGGAATATATTCCAGGTTCTGAGATTTTCTTGGTTTGGTCTCAAGGAGTCACAGGTCTTGATAATCCGGCCAATAGTTTAGGTGAAGCCATTAGAAATCAGGTCATAGATAGAAAGAAAGAGAATACCTTTTTGATTAAGATGACGTATCGATTTGTTCGATAAGCATGCAAAAAACACGCATTTATACCTTATTTCTTTGTTCTTAATCTTTGTAATTTTCAGCTGTAATAATTTATACAGATGAACCCAATTCATACCATTGATGAAGTCTTAGCAGCGCTAGATAACATTATTCAAGAATCTAAGGACGATCAGAGTCCGTTGGGATATTTCGCTGCTCTGTATCGTAAGGTTACACAGAAGGTGAAAGACGGAATCGCTGAGGGTTTTTTTGAAGACGGACCAAGAATGGAGAGGTTAGATGTGATTTTTGCCAGTAGATACATCGACGCTTATAATGAATATCAGTCAGGTGAAAAACCAACTATATCTTGGATCAAAGCATTTGATCTTTCCAAAAAGTACTGGCCTATTGTTCTTCAGCATTTGTTAATAGGAATGAATGCTCATATAAATCTTGATTTAGGAATTGCTGCAGCTGAGGTGATGAAAGGAAAGAATATTGAAGATCTAAAAGGAGATTTTGATAAGATCAATGAGGTGCTGGCTTCTTTGGTGGGTGATGTTGAAAAGGATCTTTCACAAATTTGGCCAACACTCTCTAAAATCTTAAAATGGACGGGTAAGTTTGATACTTTCTTGATTAACTTTAGTATGGAACTCGCCAGAGACGGAGCCTGGAATTTTGCGGTAAAGTTTGCGAATACACCAGAGGATCAAAAAATAGATTTGATTAAAACAAGAGATCAAAGTGTTGCCGATATTGGGAAACTTGTCATCAATCCAGGATGGATTGTTAGTTTAGTATTCAAGATCATTCGACTAGGAGAAAAAGGAACCGTTGGGGATAAGATTCAAGACATGCAAGATTAAAGAGCTAGTTTTTCGTCAGGCAGATTTAGTGATTTGAAGAATTCTTTTAATTCTTCCAAAGACTTTTTGTCCATTAGCTTTGAGCTTACGGTCAAACTCTCATTTGCAGTTTTGATCTTGTATTCTCCCCATTTTTTCGAGATCGATTCGATTTCATCAATACGAATATTTTGTTTCATCCCGTGTAATCTATTGGGTTTGATCATACCATTTTCTATAGTCAAGTATTGATTTTTAATATCGTAAACGAATAAACATAAAAAGGTGGCTCCAATAACCAAATGACTATAATCCAACCATTTCATAGGTTCGCCATCGAGGTAGGATCCAAAACCAAGGCCTATCCAAACAAATCCTAAAATAAGATTGAAGTATAAGCGTCCTTTCTTGAGTTTAATTTGCAATGATTGTGGCACTTATTAGATTTTCTTTTTTAAGATGAACATCCACTGATCTCTATCGTTTACCACAAAATCATATGACTTTGAATCCTTAGTGGTAATCCGAATACCGTTATCTGTAAGTCCACTTGTTTTTCGTGTTTCAACATTTATAATATCGTCGTAATAAATGTCAGTTTGACCTTTTTGAATGTTAAATTTATGAGAGGCGAAGATCAATTTCTGATTTGTGAATACCAATTTTCCACCAACACCCTCTATTCCTCTGAATAAATTAGCGGGGCCTTCATATTCGATATTCTCATTATCTCCTAACAGAATATCAATTGATTTTCCTAATTTATTAAAGGCCTTTTTTCCAAACTTCTGTAATGCCCAAGGCACAACACTAGACATCAAGAATCCGAACAAAATGGCTTGGATCAAATAGTAAGATATCGATTCAGGTTGATCAAAAATATAGGTGTTCATTAGGTATAAGCTCAGGACAAAAAATAAAGCTCCTAAAAGTCCGATGATGATCCTAATTTTGAAATTAGGCTTTTGTGCCGTGGTTCCTATTTCCATAATTACTTTTTCTTTTCTTGTTCAATTTAAGGTTACGATTATAGCAGTTTGTAACCCTGTAACTCAAAGATAATGAATGTATTTCATATTTATTGGGTCCAGAACTTATCTTCAAAAGGAATGTTTTTGTTTCTACCAACCTCAAAAGGATTAAAACCGAAGGTTGCAAATAAATACCATGCTCCGCCCGAAATAGCAATTTCAGTATCTGCTCCATTCCAAAGTACGTCCGTTCCATAGTGAGTTCCAGGATTTGTTGCATAAGGAAATCCGGCGGTAAAGTTAAAAGTTGTACTTATGGTTAAAACCTTTTCTAATTCTCTGAGATAGTATTCTTTTTCAGTATTCATTCCGGCAAGATCAAATGCCAATGCCATTTGAGCGGTTCCTTCTGGCCAAACAGTGTCTTTGTCTTCATCAAAACAATAACCTGTGACTTGTTGTCCGTTTGTTGCAGTTTGAGTGTTTAAAAACCGGTCTGCAGTGGTCAGCGAAGAAATGGGATACTGAGGGAAAATGCAGTAGCTCCAAGAATGACAATCTAGGGCGTATAAATAAGCCGGGTTTCCTGGCCAAGCTACTAGGTTTTTATCTTGAGAATCCCATCGATCACTCTCAAGAAAATTTAGAAGACGAGAATGGAAGACGTCATATCCATCTATCGCGTTGAATGCATCAATATTGCCCTCTGTTACTTTGTAATTCAGCAGTTGATTATTGCTATCATATCCGGCGTAAAGCCCTCCATCAGAATCTTGTAAGTTCTTTAACCATTGAGTAATTTCAGATGCTAGATTATCATAAGTAGAATTACTAGTTTTATCTTTATAATTATTGATCGCAATCAACAACCAGGCATTATCACCCATCCACCGATGACCATTTGGGACTCCATTTCTATCTCTAAACTGAGAGAATCCGCCAACTCCGTTGTTTAATTCGGACTGAATTCTTCCATTAAAAAAATCGAAGATTCTTTCAGCTTTTTCATAGTCTTCTTGCATAATAAATACTAAGGCAGCTAAAGCGTTGTCATATAATGATACCACATTACCATTCTCTGAGCTTTCTAGAAGTCCGTTTGAAAGTTGTTGAGCCGAAAACCAGTTATAGATGGCACTTTCAATCGTATTGAGAATTCTGGTTCCTTCAAAATTTATCGAATTTGATTCTTCACTAGCAAGAATAGACTCAGGCAAGAAAGTATAATTTTCACTAGAGGGTCTTACAGTATAACTATCTGAAAGATTATTGATAGTCCAATTTCCGGACGAGTTTGTGCTTACAAAAAGTGTTTCCTTGTAAAAAACTTGAATTCCTGAAAGGGGATTTCCATCATTATCTGTAATTCTTCCGCTTATTGAATACGTTTGTTCCTCTTCTTGATTGACGGGATTTTCAGAGCTACAAGAAGATAAGAGGAATATGACTAAATAAAGGAAGTATAGATGTTTGGTTTTCAGCATAAGTCAGACTTCATATGCTAAATTTAATAAATCTATTTTTTCCAAGTTCCACCATATCGATAATGTGGATTATCTTTCTTTACATTGAGAAGACAAGATTCACAAACAAATACCCATTTCTTCGGTTGTTTGTATTGAATGCGAAACATTGTTGAGAATTCTTTATCGCAGATTGCACAGTGTTTCACACGCATATCAGCATCTAATTTAATGGAAAGGTCACTCCAATAGCAAAAGCACCGGCATATTGCTTTACAGAAGGTTGTAATAAATACATCAAACCTAGATCAAAGTTTCCTTTTCTTCCAAACTCTATCCCTGCAGACAATGGGATATGATAGGTAATTCCGCTTTTATCAACATCATCAAAGAGTGTTAAGGTTCTGAATGAACCAATACTTGTTCCAATGCCAGCTTCAACATAAGGCGCAAACCAACCCAATTTTGCTCTGGCTCTAGCTTTTCCTCCCATAAGAAATGCTTTTGTGGTTGCTATTTCATTGGATGGATTTCCATCTAGATCTTCACCACCTGCGTTGGTAGAGATAAAACCGGCATAAGGTCTGAGTTCTAACCAAGATTTTACGGTAAGGATCAATTCTGCTTGTGCAAAGAAACCGTCGTCAACCAATCCGTCAACGCTGTTGTTAGGAGCACTTAATCCGATTCCTACTTGAGCGCTGATTGATTTATTTTGAATGAACTGAGCTTGAATAAAGCTGGCGCTTAATGCCAATAATAAGAAGAGTACTGTCTTTTTCATCATTAAATTTTTCTAAAATCAAACCTACAAAAATTGAATGAGAAAATAACTGCTGGTTTTTCTAATGCATAAAAAAGAAGCTGTCTCAAAACTTCTCTTTTGTCAATCTGAACGACGTTTCAGATTCTAAACAAATTGAAAAACTAGTCTTTAAAAGACCCTGAAATATCCCGAGGCTTCGGGACATGGTGACAGTTTTAATAGTTTTAAGACAACTTCTTTATTCTATGTAAGAATTTATGATTTTCTTTTTTCGTGTTTAACCCAATCTACTTCCATAACCCATTCTCCTTCCATTGCAGAGTCCGTGATTTTTGCATAGTTTAGAATGGCGAACATAGGTTCTGGATATTTATCCCCTTCTCCTACATTTCTGTAAACTTCTTTTCCGTCTAGTCTATATACAAGGTCGCTCTTTTCCCATTCCACAGAGTACTCGTGGAATTCATTCAATGTTGCCGGAAAATTTCTTCTCATGCTTTCCCAATCTCCTTTGTCGCACTCACCAAGACTAACAATGGCACCTGTTGTAAACTCATCTTTCATATGATCTCCGTGATGCTCAAAGATGTCTATTTCTCCAGAACCCGTCAGTGGCCAGCATACATTTTCATCTTCTTGTTGTACCGGAGGTTCGTTGTTTTGAGCTCCCAATAACCACCAAGCTGGAAACTGACTCGCCTCACCATTGCTTGATAGTTTTAAACGAGCAGTCCATTTTCCTTTGATAAACTCTTTGCGGTTTTTAGAACAAATTCGTCCGGCTACATACTGGGTGTCAGGATGTTTTTTACCGTGTTTATCCATATTGTCACAATCGATTGGCTCACCAACATTAACTACTTTTAGTTTTAAAGTTCCGTCGCTCACTTCTCTTGTTCCGTATTTTCCATCCGGAACATAGCAGTGATTTTCATTGTTTACCCAGATTCTTTGGTCTTGCCAATTATCCGGATTAAAATTTTCAAAAGTATCTATAAAGTCGACCTCCCAGGTATCAGAAGTTTCTGGCATTTCTTTCTTTTTTTTGTCATTGTCCTTACAACTTATGGTCAGTTGAAAAACGCATAGCAAGATAACAGTTATAATCCTTCTCATATACATTAATTATAAGTTTAAATTCTTCTTTTATGTCGGTTAACTCAATTTCACGCTATCCTTGAAACAGTTGAAAATTAACAAGTTAAATCTAATCAAAAATTGTAAAGAAATTAAAATACAATCATTTTTCTTTTTGACTTTAATTACAGTAGTAATGAGAGACGCTAATTGCACCACTTTCGTTAACTCTTATTTAAAGTCTCTATGTTAATCCTATACTATGAAAAAGATATTTTCTCCCCATTTTTTTGTTGAACTTAGGGCATTCTAATGTGTATTCAAATTAATTAGTTGAAAGAATAAATATGCCTGAAATCTGTTTATTGGTTAGAGGCTGACTTTGTTCATACCTGAAATTGATATTGATATCAATATTCCACGAGTTGTTATTGATCTTAGTTCCACTTATGCTGCCAGAATTTACAAGAATGCTTTCTATACTTTCGCAAAAACAGATATGCCTGTAATAAGTATTTATCCCTTCTAGTTGTTGGTCTGTATAGGTGAATTCTTCAAGACTAGGATCGATCTCAAAGAGAATGGTTTCACTAAATCCCGAATCCGCAATATCCGGATCTGCTTCCAAAACATATTTATATTCGAAGACCAAATTGTTTCCATTTTCAATGCTTGCTAAAAAGAAATTAGGATCATTTTGTGTCTCAATAGACGAGCTATCAAAATATTTGAATGTGGTAAATTCAGTCTGATTATCTGAACAGCCTAAAAAAATGAGACTGAAGATTAGAAGATAAAAGGTTAATTTTTTCATTGATTTCATATTCATGCAATTTGTATTGAAATGCTAAATGTCAAACAATTCGAATTTCCGATTCCATTTTACACTTTCATTTGGTTGTAGGTTTATCTTAAAGAACAATTCCGGACTCACTACATGGGTCCAGCCCCAAAGATTTACCTTTTCTGTAAGAAAGTTCCCCGTTTCTCTGATCCCAAGTTTCTTCTTATGATTGATTAGCTCCCAAGTTGCTTGCACTGTTTTGGAACCATTCAAATAGGAAAAGAAAAAAGGCTCTTGAACAGGACTTTTAAATGTAAAATCTTCCTTGTTTATTTGAACTTTATTCTCATGATTAACCGCCTCAGTAAAGTTTTTTTGTGCTAATTCAAAGGGAAGCTTTAATTCATAGTTCTTTCCTATCAAGTCATGATCAATCGCCATAAAATTGTGAACATATTCTCCTGTGATGATTTCTTTGTTCCCTGTGTTTTCTAATTCGTAATCGATCTGAAACCCATCATCAAGCAGTAAAATCTCCTTATGTAAAATATACGAATAGCCATTAGATTTTTCTGAAGTACAAGTCATACTAATACTTGTATCCCCTTTGCTTACGTCAAAACTCGCAGGTTTGATCTCATATCTTTCCATATGAGAATAATCTTTATCACTCTTTTTAAGCAGTCCAACACCTATCTTATGAAACCAATCTCCTATTTCAACCTCATGAAAGTCTACTGGAATTTCCAATCCGAACTCATTGTAAAAACCTCTTCCAAAATTATTGGGATTGGAATCATCAGCTCTTTCTGTAATAGAAAATTCTTTCCCCTTAAATATGACATCAACAATCTTTCCTGTCTGATCAAAACGCGTATTATCGTAATTCTCGAAGGGCAGATCCACACGAATCTCTATAGTCTTATTTTTTATTAAATATGACATCTTTAATGAAATGATTTTCCAATATCAATTAACAAATTCCCCTGAACATCTGGTAATATATCAACGGGAATTCGATTTCTGGGATCTACAAGAAAAGTACAAGAGGATATGGCAACCTTAGTTTCTCCATCAATGTCAATCTCAATCCCAGTAACCAAAGTAGTTCGTTCGGTTTTCATTGTATAGTCTACGACGGTTTCGAAATCTGTTTTGATGGGTTCTAAAGACTTAATGGATTTTCCGATCAGTTTTTGAATGCCTGTCATTTCTTCAACATCCAATTCATAGGCATCATTATCCGAAGGAAAAGAGGTTTCCATAAATTGAAAAGACTCTTCTTCAAAATTCCATCCGTAGCAAATGGTTTTGGCGTTCAATTGAATTTCAATTCCGGCATCAATAGCATAGTTTTGATCGTTGAATTCAATATAATTCTCATTCACATTGAAAAGTTTAATATTGATGATCTTTTCGTTCTCGAATTTCATTTTCTAAGTTTCAACTAAAGAAAACTAAGATAGGAAATAAGGAAGAAGAAATAAGGAATTATTTTGTAGCTCTTTCTAGTCGGTCATTGATGGTTTTTCCTAAACCTTTATTGGGGAATCTCTCAGCAATGATGAGATCCAAAGATGCATTATCCAAACTGTGAAGTGCACTGTAAAGATTTGAAGCGGCTTCATTAAGGTTGCCCGACTTCGAGAGTAGTTCCAGCTTAGAAACCTGAGGCATTGTTATTTCTCCTTTGAATCTCAATACTCCAATTTTATGAGTGGGATACTTTAGGATACTCTCTTTTAGATCATCTACCAAAATGATCTTAGTTTTGGGAGCATAATGCTTTGCTAACATTCCCGGAGCATTCGGAGCCGATTCTTTCTTATTCTTGATACTTACCTTACCTATGATTTTTTCAATCTCTTCCAATGCAAGCGAACCTAATCGATAAATAATAGGTTCATTGTTTTCAAATCCAATGATGGTAGACTCTATTCCTCTGTTGCATTCTCCGCCTTCTAGAATCATGGGGATATCATTTTTAAAGTACTCTTCAACATGTGAAGAGCTTGTAGGACTGATTCGGTTGAAAGGATTTGCACTAGGTGCAGCAATTGGAAAAGGGAGCTGTTTTAATAACTCAATCGTCACAGGATGATCGGGAATTCTGATAGCCACGGTATCCTTACCTGCTGTAACTGCATTGGGTACTGAAGAGTGTTTAGGTAGTATCAAAGTGAGAGGTCCTGGCCAAAAGGTCTTAGCAAGAAGTTGAGCTTTCTCAGGGAATTCTCTAACGATCTCATGAACCTGATCCATAGTATTCAGATGAACAATAAGCGGATTGAATCGTGGTCTTTGTTTTACATCAAAGATCTTATTAATGGCATCTTCCATAAAGATATTGCCAGCCAATCCGTAAACGGTTTCGGTTGGGATGGCCACAACATCGCCTTTACTTAAGTGATCAACAGCCTTTGATATGTCTGAAGAAATGATGCTCATTTAATGTCTATGCCCTTTTAATCAGGCGCAAAGTTACGTTAATTTCAATTCCTGCGCATACTTAAAAACCGCAGGAAATCCTCCAGTATGCCAGAACAATACATTAGAATTGAGGGCTAACTTTTTCTTTTCTAACATATCCAACATTCCATAAAAAGCCCTACCCGTATAAACAGGATCTAAAATAATTCCTTCTGTTTTGGCTAGAGTCGAAATAGCTTTCCTCTCTTTATCAGTGACTTGTCCATACCCGTCTTTATCATAATCTCTGTTCAAGGGGATGTCTTTGATATTGATCTGCTTTTGGATTCCAAATTTCTCAAATCCTTCTTTTACAATGTTAAAGACCATTTGTTCCATGGTCAATCCGTGGGTTTCCGCTTTGTCTATATTGATAGGAACAAGTTCAGACGAAAGACCAGATAGTTCTTTCCCCAAATGAATTCCGCCTTGCATACCTCCTGAACTAGAAGCGAAGAAAATATAATCGATAGTGATCTGGTTTTCTTCTAGCTGATCTTTTAATTCTTTTATGGCATTAGCAAACCCCATAGCTCCGGTAAGATTGGATCCTCCATAAGGGATCAAATAAACCTTTTTACCTTCTTTTTCTAGTTGGTTTACTAAAGAGTCTTTGTCTTCCCCTTTTCGATTGTTACCTGTAAAATGAATGTTGGCACCCAATGTAGAAGAAAGCAATAAGTTGCCGTCGTATACTTCTGGTTCTTCTCCGCCTAATAAAAGATGACATTCTAAACCAGCAATCGCACAAGCCGCTGCTGTTTGCCGGCAGTGATTTGACTGTTGCGCTCCTGAAGTAATCGCGGTATTACATCCTAGGTCAATTGCATCTTGAATGAGATATTCTAATTTTCTCGTTTTGTTCCCGCCTGATGCTAGTCCGGTTTGATCGTCTCTTTTAATGTAAATATTGTAATCTTCAAACTTTGCAGAAAGGTTTTCCAATTTATGTAATGGAGTGGGAAAGAAACCTAATTGAAATTTATGTTCGAGCATGAGAATTTGAGTAAGTTAGGCTTCAATCAATTCTTGTTGAGAAATGAGTTAAGACTTTGAAATAGTTCATTCAAATTTTGAGAAATTGCTTTTAAAAAGGCCTTTTTATTTCCCTTATTGTTCTTAAAAAACTCATTGGGCTTTTTAAGATCTAATTCCTTCCAGCCCATATCAAATCTGCTGTTTTGCTTAAGGTCTATCTTGTTTACCGAAAACAAGAGCTCTGGATCATTAATTTTAAGAGAAATGTTGTATCGAACATAATAAGCTTTATCTTTTCTCAATCGAACGTCCGATTTGGTTGAAGTGAAACTAATGATTGAATCCCCTATACTTTCAAGTTTTGATCTTTTGAATCTATCATCTTTGGTCGAAAACCAATGATTTATTTTTGAGTAAAGTGTACCCGAGTTTTGAGAAGTTGAGTTGATCTCTATGGATTTAGGGCTCAATCCATTTTTATCAATATTAAAACTGGACTGAGAGATTACAGACCAATTCGATAATAGAATGATAAGAATGAATAGTTTTCTCATAAACTAGTTTGTAGGTTTGAGCTCGTTAAATAAGATTTCTCCGTTCAACTCAACTTTAGATATATGTCTTACCGTATTGTTCCAATCCAAAGGGGTCCAATATTTAGGATATTTTACAATGATAGATTTGTTTAGAACCCGTTCTTCAAAATCTTGATAATTAAGTCCTGCCTCTATTCCTCTATTGATGTAATACCTTGTAGGATTGTCCTTTAATTTAAAAACGAAATCATTTCCTTCGGTAAGTTTTATCTTTTCTACCACGCCAGAAACAACGATAGTTTTGTCTTCCGTAACAATTGGGACTGGCCTCAATACCAATACACAAATGATAAGAAAGACCACAGATAACCCAATGAATATTTTTTTCCCCATATCTATATAACTAGGGCCTTGATTAATTATTTTATTTGATAAAACATTACTGAGTTCAATATTTTAAAAACTAATCAATTATAAACATTAATGTGCCTCCAGCCAATTCTCACCAATTCCCATTTCAACATCCAAAGGAACACTTAATTTAAATGCATTCTCCATTTCGTGTTTGATGATCGGTTTGATGGTTTCTAATTCGTCTTTATGAGCATCAAACACCAATTCGTCATGTACCTGTAACAACATTTTTGACTTGAAATTCTCTTCTTCAAATCGTTTATGAATATTGATCATGGCCAATTTGATAATATCTGCCGCCGATCCTTGAATAGGAGCATTTACCGCATTTCGTTCTGCAGCTCCTCTTACGATTGCATTTCTCGAGTTGATGTCTTTTAAATAACGTCTTCTTTGTAAAACGGTTTCAACATATCCATTCTCTCTTGCGAAATCAACTTGCTTAGACATGTACGCTCTAAGTTTAGGATAGGTTTCGTAATAGAGATCTATCAAAGCTTTCGATTCCTTTCTGGTCAAAGAGGTTTGATTGCTCAATCCAAATGCAGAAACTCCATAAATAATACCAAAGTTGACTGTTTTTGCATTACTTCTTTGTTCTCGAGTTACATCTTCAATAGGAACATTGAAAACTCTCGCTGCTGTCGATGCATGAATATCCTCACCATTTTGGAAAGCTTGTATCATCGTTTCTTCTTCACTCAAAGCTGCTATGATCCTGAGTTCTATTTGAGAGTAATCTGCTGCAAGTAAAACGTGATTTTCATCCCTAGGAACAAAGGCTTTTCTTACCTGTCTTCCTCTCTCAGTTCTAATAGGGATGTTCTGTAAATTAGGATTGTTAGAGCTCAATCTACCAGTCGCTGCAACTGCTTGTGCATATACTGTATGAACTCTTCCAGTTTTCGGATTGATCTCGTTAGGTAGAGCATCAACATAGGTGCTTTGCAGTTTTTTATACTGTCTGTGTTCCAAAATATCCGCAACAATCTGATGATCTTTTGCTAGGTAAGAGAGTACATCTTCAGCGGTTGAATACTGACCTGTTTTCGTCTTTTTAGGTTTATCTACCAACTTAAGTTTATCGAATAAGATAGGTCCTAATTGTTTTGGAGAAGCGATATTGAATTCTTCTCCAGCTTGTTGATATATGTTTTGTTCTAATCGTTCAATATCCTTACTAAGATCAACGGAAAGACCTTTCAAGAATTCCGTGTTTAAATTAATTCCTTCAATCTCCATTGCTGTCAGCACAGACACCAGTGGAAGTTCTACTTCATTGAAAAGTTTGGTCACATTACCACTGTCAAGTTCTTTGGTGAAATGCTCTTTTAACTGAAGTGTAATATCAGAATCTTCAACGGCATATTCTGTTTGATCGGCTATTGGAACGACTCTCATAGAAAGTTGATTTTTCCCTTTTTTACCAATCAATTCTGTGATGGAAACGGGTTGATAATTCAAATAGGTTTCTGCTAAGACATCCATATTATGACGCATATCCGGATTGATCAGATAATGAGCGATCATAGTATCAAACAACTTCCCCTTCACAGGCATGTCATAATTGGATAAAACCTTAATATCATATTTTAAGTTATGCCCGATTTTCTCAATTTCTGTACTTTCAAAAAAGGGTCTAAACTCTTCCAAGATCTTTTTGGTCTTTTCCTGATCCTCAGGTAACGATACATAATACCCCTTGCCAATCTCCCAGGAGAAAGCGATTCCTATCACTTCTACTTCTAGCGATTTTAATCCAGTGGTTTCCGTATCAAAACAAACAGAGGTCTGTTCCATCAATCTTTGCATCAGAAGTTTTCTTGATAGTTCTGTATTTACATGCTGATACAAGTGATCTGTATTCTTGATTGTCTTAAACCCATGAATACTTTCTTCTTCAGAAACATTTCCAGAGCCCGGGGCTGCGAATAGATCAAACTGACCTCCAACAGGGGCAGCGGCTTTCGGTTTTGTTGCGGTGGTTTTATTTTGTTGGGTTTCTTGAGGAGTAGCAAAGGCTTTGAGGAAATTCTCTGTGAGTCTTCTAAATTCTAATTCGCCAAAGATCTCCTTAACCGCTTCAACATTCGGTTGTTCAAAGATGAGTTCGTCTTCATTGAGTTCTACTGGTACATCTAGCATAATGGTTGCCAATTCTTTGGATAGAATTCCTAATTCTTTTGATGCCTCTACCTTTTCTTTCAACTTTCCTTTGAGTTCATGAGTATTCGCAAGCAAGCCTTCCATGGACCCATAAGCGGCAATAAACTTTTTAGCTGTTTTATCTCCCACACCGGGTAGTCCGGGAATATTATCTACAGAATCACCCATCATTCCCAAATAATCGATGACCTGTTCTGGATGATCTACCTCAAACTTTGCCTTAACTTCCTCAACGCCCCATTTTTCATAGGTATTTCCCATTCTAGGAGGGCGGAACATAAAAATGTTCTCAGAAACCAATTGAGCAAAGTCCTTATCCGGAGTTACCATATAGGTATGTAATCCCTTTTTCTCAGCTTTTTTTGCAAGAGTTCCAATAATATCGTCGGCCTCATAGCCAGCCTTTACAATAGCAGGAATATTCATTGCCTCTAAGATCTTCTCTATGTAAGGAACCGCAATTTTTATCGCTTCAGGAGTTTCTTGTCTGTTGGCTTTGTATTCAGGGAATGCCTCTGTTCTGGCTGCACTTCCTCCTTTGTCAAAGCACACAGCCAGATAATCTGGTTTCTCTCTTTTGATCACATCCAATAAAGAATTAGTGAACCCCATGATGGCAGAGGTATCCATTCCTTTAGAATTGATCCTTGGGTTCTTGATAAAGGCATAATATCCTCTGAAGATCAGAGCGTAGGCATCCAATAAGAAAAGTCGTTTTTTGTCAGACATGCTAGGTAAATTGGTTAAAGATCGGAGTTAAAGATTGGTAAATTAGACTCCGTAGTAAATCTACGAAACTTTAACATGATGTTAAAATTAAGCCTGTATTTTCGACGTATCTTTGCAGAGTTAAAAATCTATTGATTAATGCCTCGCTGGGTCATCCCTCTCATACTATTTTCCGTACTTGTTTTTATCTTGGAATTTTATGCTTTTCAAGCGATTAAAAGTGTAACAAAGAATAAGATGATCAAATCTATTTGGTTGATTGTCAACTTTGGGGTGTATGCATACTTTTTATATGTGATTTTTACAACACCAAGATCTGCTGGTCAGACCAAGGAGTTTCAATTTGCTGCAGGAATGATGATTACAATGGTAATCCCTAAACTTTTCATTCTTCTCATTTTATTTGGTGAAGATGTGATCCGTGTAGCTCAAAAATTGATATCTGCAATTAGTAGTGGTCCTACAGAACCTATTCCGGGGCGAAGAAAGTTTATTTCTCAATTAGCTCTCGGAGTTGCCGCGATTCCTTTTGCTTCCTTTTTATATGGTATCATCAAGGGTAGGTATAATTATAAGGTACTGAAATATCAATTGTCATTTAAAGATCTTCCTGAAGCTTTTGATGGTTTTACTATCACCCAGATATCCGACATTCATTCCGGTAGTTTTACCAATGAAGAAAAGATCCAATACGGAGTGAACATGATCAACAATCAGAATTCTGATCTGATTTTATTTACAGGTGATATTGTCAACAACAAAGCAACTGAGATGGATAATTGGATTGATATGTTTGGTCGATTATCTGCTCCCTATGGGAAGTACTCGGTTTTGGGAAATCACGATTATGGAGACTATACGAGTTGGCCCTCAGATGAAGCGAAAAAGGCAAACTTTCAAGCGGTGAAAGACCTTCATCCTCAAATGGGATTTGAACTACTGTGTAATGAAAGTCGGTATATAGAGAAAGACGGACAAAAGATTGCCTTAGTAGGAGTAGAGAACTGGGGGAAAGGAGGCTTCCAAAAGAAAGGAGATCTCAAGAAGGCAGGCGAGCAAGTTCAAAAAGAGGATTTTAAAGTATTGATGTCTCATGATCCTTCGCATTGGGACGTAGAAGTGAAAAAAGATGATTTCCATTATCATCTAACATTGAGTGGTCATACTCATGGACTGCAAATGGGGATTGAAATTCCTGGATGGATCAAATGGAGTCCGTCAAAATATGTTTACAAGCAATGGGCCGGACTCTACGAAGAGTTTGGTAGATATATCAATGTGAACCGTGGATTTGGCTATCATGCTTTCCCGGGGCGTGTTGGGATTTGGCCAGAAATTACGGTGATCGAGCTGAAAAAAGCTTGATAATCAGGTGAATTGAACAGAAATGTTATATTTGTAAGCAAGATTCGCGTTTTAAGCGCGTTTCACTCCTAAATAAACCATAAGAGATGACAAAGTTTGGTGAATTGATTAGCGCTGAAAAACCTGTCTTAATAGACTTCTATTTTGACTGGGATGATGCTGAAAATAATCTAGATACTTTGCGTGATGTTGCTGCCGCTTTGGGTGATAAGGCCAAGGTGATCAAGATAGACATCAAAAAGAACGAAACTCTTGCAGAAGCGCTGCGTGTTAAAGGAAATCCAACGTTTATGATCTATAAGAACGGTGAGATGAAATGGCGTCAGACGGGTGAGCAAGATGCCAATACCCTGATTGGGCTCGTTCAGCAGTACTTCTAATTTATAGCCTTAAATTCGAAACCTTTTTTTGAAAAGTGTGCCAATACTTTTGGTAGACTATAGTAGACCTTTTCCTTTGCTTTAAGGCTATCATGCATTACAATAATGCTTCCATTCTTCGCATTTTCAACCACATTTCTCAGAGATCTTTCTGGTGTTATGTTTTTGTCCCAATCTCCGCTTAGAACATCCCACATTATTATTTTATAACCGTCCTTTAAAAGTCTTCTTCCTTGAGAGTTTCTGAGTTTTCCATAAGGAGGTCTGAACAAATGAGAATGAATATGCGCAGCCGCTTGTTGCACATTTTCTAAGTACTCTTTGTTTGAGGTTTTAAATCCGTTCAAGTGATTGAAAGTATGATTTCCCACTGCATGGCCATCTTCAAGTATCCTATCGTATAAATCATGATGTGATTTTACATTCTTACCTATACAAAAGAACGTGGCTTTCGCGTTGAATTTCTTTAGTTCTTGTAAGATGAATTCGGTTACTTCAGGCGTTGGGCCATCATCAAAGGTTAGGTATAGGTTTTTTGGTACAGAAGAAAAACGCCAAGTATAACTCGAGAATAGTCTCTGAATGATACTTGGCGTATTAATACTGTAAAATCTCATGGTTCTACTCTTGCATCAAATGACTGAATAAAGCAAATACCTTTTCGTTCTCTTCCTCTAGTTGAGTAAGGTATTCTGTATCACCATCTCTATCTTTAACGTCTTTTTGTAATTTGATCAATAGATAAATGGTCTGATCAATCTCACTGAACAACCAATTTTCTCTTTGAGTTTCTTCTGGAAATTCTGCATACCAGATCAGTTGTTCTCTGAATATTTGAGATAAGGTTTCTAAACTTTGTCTTGCTTTATCTTTTTCACCAAGTTTGTAGTACATCTCTGGATATCCAAGTGATGATGTAAAGTGACCGAAATCCTTAATCGGCATTTTATCGATGGACAAATCAAGTACTTCCACTGCCTTTATGGTATCCCCTTGTTTGGCAAATTCTTCTGAAAGTCGCATTAAGTTATTTCGTAGTGAAATTGCATTTTTCTTAGTTTGTTCGTCCAAATAAATTTTTCCATCATTGATGTTTCTCCAATCCAGTTTTTGAATATTGGCATACATTTTCTCAGGATCTATTCTACCCATGTCAAACATATTTCTGTTCTCCATACTTGTATAGATAGGAACCAACTTATAAGACATTCCATCTAATTGCAGATAGTCTTTTGCCCAGATATATTCTTCATCTGCATAAGCACCCCCTGTAAAATAAATAGGACGTTTCCAATCGAAATTAGCTAAGATGTCTAACATCAAAATTCTGTTCTTTGTGATTCCACGGTCGATCTCGATATCAATATAATCTACCATCTTATCTGCATCTTTCTGAGCAACAATACCAGATTTTAGTGCGTTTTCCTTGTTTACAGGAATTCTCAATTTATTTGTTGGAAACATTTTATCTGGGTATCCATCATCATCCAAATCATAATAGGTTCTTGGGTCTGTACTTTCGATCCATCTCATAAATTTCTTCACATCCCAAATAGAGTCTTTGTATTGCGGATAAAGATCTGGAATGTAGTAGGCAACATCTAAGGTACCCCACCTGTATTGATCATGCTTTAATTGAGAAGGAATCGCATCTGCTTTGTAGGTCTTTCTTTTCATTTGATCGATATACCAATCTGTAGCAAAAAGACTAGTGTTCACAAGCTTAATGTCGGTTCGTATTTCCTCAACCTCTTGC